>JACNJL010000037.1 GCA_014382585.1 Limisphaerales bacterium
ACGGTTTACGTTGGATCTAAGGACAAAAAACTCTATGCCATCAAGACCGACAGCAAAGGTCTCGCCAAAAGCCCGTGGCCCATGCGTGGGCAGAATGCTCAGCACAACGGTCGCGCATCCACGAAGGAATAAAACCCAATTAACGCGCGGCACCTCGGCCTTGCCGCTCGCCGTGGCTGGCCACAGTGACGAGGTAGGGCGGTTTCTCCGAAACCGCCTCGGCGCGCTCGGAGAGCATGCCCTCCCTTGGCTTATGCCAGAATCTCGCGAACGACTTTCCCGTGCACATCGGTCAGGCGATAATCGCGACCGGCGTGGTGGTAGGTGAGGCGTTCGTGGTCGAGGCCCATGAGGTGCAACAGCGTGGCCTGCAAATCATGAATGTGCACGGGGCGATCGGCGATGTGGAAACCGAGTTCGTCGGTGGCGCCCAAGGTCACGCCGCCGCGGACACCGCCGCCGGCGAGCCATAGACTGAAGGCCTGCGGATGATGATCGCGGCCTTGCGAACGGTTGAGGGTGGGATTGCTCTCGACCATCGGCGTGCGGCCGAATTCGCCACCCCAAATGACTAGCGTGTCGTCGAGCAAACCGCGTTGCTTGAGATCCTGCACGAGCGCGGCGCTGGCTTGATCGGTGGCGCGGGTGTTGTTGGTAATGTTGCCAGCAACGTTGGAGTGGGCGTCCCAGCCGGAGTGATAAATATTCACGCACCGCACGCCGCGCTCGATCATGCGCCGCGCCAGCAGACAGGCGCGGGCGAAAGAGGGTTTGGCGGGATCGGCACCATAGAGTTTGAGGGTCTCGGGGCGTTCGCTTTTCAGGTCCATCAACTCGGGCGCGCTGGCCTGCAGGCGGTAGGCCATTTCATAACTCTCAATGCGAGTGGCGATCTCGGGATCATTTTCGATTTCCAATCGACGCCGATTGAGCGCGCCAATGAGATCGAGTGAATCGCGCTGAAGCTCGGCATCCACCCCGGCTGGCCGGCTGACGTTGAGGATGGGATCGCCGGAATTGCGGAAGCGCACGCCGGCGTGTTTGCCGGGCATAAACCCGGCCGACCACAGGGCCGAGCCGCCGCTGATGCCGCCGCCGGTGGAGAGCACGACAAACGCGGGGAGATTGTCCGTCTCCGCGCCGAGCCCGTAGCTGAGCCACGAGCCGAGACACGGCCGGCCGGGCTGGGCGAAGCCGGTGTTCAGGAAAATCTGGCCGGGCGCATGGTTGAATTGATCGGTATGCATCGACCGAATGATGGCGATGTCGTCCACAACCTTGGCGAGGTGCGGCAGTTTATCGGACAACTCCGCGCCGGATTGGCCATGGCGCGCGAAGGGAAAGCGCGGCCCAAGCACGGCGGCATCGCGCTGAATAAAGGCATAACGTTGATCACCGATGACCGAGGGCGGCAGCGGTTTGCCCTCCAGCGCCTTGAGCTGGGGTTTGTTGTCGAAAAGCTCCAGCTGGCTCGGCGCGCCGGCTTGAAAGAGATGGATGACCCGCTTGGCTTTCGGGGCAAAATGCGTGCCCGCCGGTTTGCCAAAGGTATTGGATAGCAACCCCGCCAACGCCAGCTTGCCCACACCATACCCGCACTCCCGAAAAAAGTGCCGGCGGGTTGGGTTGGCCGCGGACTCGGGCACGGCTGCGGACTCGCAGGCTCGTCCCTCCATTTTAATTGCGCCGATGGAGGGACGAGCCTGCGAGTCCGTTGGTTTATATTCAGAATTCATCACGCTGCCTCATGCCATCTCAAGACATTCAACTCCCCTTGATAGGCCCATGGTTCACTCTCTTCAACCAAGCCCGCCCGCACTGGGTTGTTTAACACATATTGCCACTTCGCAGAATAGCTCTGTCCCATCCGCAATTGCCGGTCAAAAAAATCCTTTTGCCAGATTGGTTTTTGACTGGCGACCGGCCATTGCCGCGTGGCCTTGCCTCGCCACTTAAAAACCCAATCGCGCAATGCCGAAACTGGATGGGTGGCTGGGGCACAAAACAAATGCAGATGATCCGGCATCAGCACATACCGGCCGACCAACCATGCCTCAGAATCTTTCCAACAGCTGACCAGCAATTTGTGGATTTCATTTTGAGCCAGCAACATCCTTCGATCCTTAACGCAGACGGTTAGGAAGATGATCACCGATTGGTTGGGACGACGGGTTGTTGCATGATGCGGGAGCGTTTTGCGTTTGGGGTGGGGTTCGGGCACGGCCGCGGACTCGGCTGCGGACTCGCAGGCTCGTCCCTCCATTTTAATTGCGTCCATGGAGGGACGAGCCTGCGAGTCCGTTGGTTTTGTTTTATTCATTCCAGCTAATTGCGGGTAATAAATTCATGGGTGTTCAGGAGCACATGGGCGAGGGAGGCCCAGGCGGCGATGGTTTCCGCTGGGGAGGGCGGCTGGGGGCCGGCGATTTGCGCGGCCATTTTTTTATCGGCGGTGAATCGCCTTTTTTGTTTGGCGACATAGTCGCGCATGATTTTCATCTCACGCGCATCGGGCGGGCGGGTGAGGACGCGTTGAAACAAAGCGCGCATCACGGCCGGCTCAGCGCCTTTTTCCTGCGCGGCCCATTGGCCGAGGGTGCGGCTGGCTTCGTTGATGAAATTGTTGTTCAGCATCAACAACGCCTGCAGGGGCGTGTTCGACGCTTCGCGGCGGGCGACGCAGGCTTCGTGGCTGGGAGCGTCGAAGGTGTCGTGCATGGCGTAGGGCATGGAGCGTTTGCGATGGGTGTAGAGACTGCGCCGATAACGATCCGGGCCGGTGCTGGTGCGCCAACCGCCGCCGCCATAGATGCCTTCGCCGATGCTCTTGGTCTGCGGCGGAAACACGCTGGGACCGCCGAGCTTGGGATGCAGCAGGCCACTCACGCGCAGCACCGAATCGCGGATTTGCTCGGCGGACAAGCGAAAGCTCGGGCTGGTTTGCTGGCGGTAGGTGGCGCTGGTGACGAGGCGGCGCAGGAGTTTTTTGCGGGACCAATCCTGACGCATGAACTCCAACGCCAGCCAGTCGAGCAGCTCGGGCTGCGTGGGGGCGGCGCCGGTGTAGCCGAAATCCTCCAGCGTGGGCACGATGCCTTCGCCAAAGAGCGCGGCCCAGTAGCGGTTGACCACCACGCGTGCGGTGAGCGGGTTGCGCGGATCCACCAGCCAACGCGCGAGCCCTAGCCGGTTGCGCGGTTGCCCCTCAGCCAGCGGCGGCAGGAACGGCAGCACTTCAGGCCGGACCAGTTCGCGCGGAGAAAGGAATTCGCCACGATGATGCCGATGCGTGAGGCGGGTGTGCAGCAGGGGCCGTTCCTGCATCACCAGGGTGGTGGCGGGTTTGGGAAACTTTTTGCGCAACGCCTCGATCGGCTTGCGCGCCGTGGCCAAATCGTTCGAGCTTTCGAGATACCAAAACTTCAGTAACGCCCGGCTCTGGCCGCCCACCGTCTCGGCCGGGCGCGCCAGCAGGGTTTCAAACTCCGCCGGCATATCCTTTGCCTTCGCCGGCCGCTTGCTGGTGGTCACTGCGATACGGAATCGTCCGAGGCTTGCGGAGTAGTGACGGCTGAAATCCATTTTGATTTTCAGCGATTTCGCCGTGAGCGGCGCCTTCAACTGCCACACCGCCTGACTCGTCTTGCCCTCGCGTCCGCTCACCGACCAGCCGGTTTGCAAATCGCCATCCAACGCCGCCATGGCGCTCGGCTTGCCGCGGCCGATCCATTGTTTGGCGTAATTTTCCGTGCCGTGATGCAGCCCCACCGTTTGGCCATCGGCGGTGACCTGCAATTCGCTCAGGAAAAAATCGCCCTTCGGCCCTTCATAATACGCGCGGCCCGGGCCCTGTTTCGGCAGGCGATCATCGGGCAACGCCTCCAGTCGCAGCGCGGTGATGCCCGCGGGCAAATTGCGAAACTCCAGTTCATAGGTGTCGTGTTTGGAGGCATCGCCCTGCACGAAAATGCGGCCGGCATCATCCAGCTCCATCCAACTCCGGCTGGCCGTCCCGTCGAAGGGCTTCAACGTCCGCCACTCAATCGCCTCGGCACGGCCGGCCGCGAGCCAAGCCTCGAATTTCTTTTCGTCCACCGGCATCTTGGCCATCGCCTCGGCCATCTGCTGATGCAGGCGTTCCTCCTCGGCGGTCTGCGCGGGCGTGGGTACGGGCAGCTCGGGTTCGGCGGTGTTGTTCATGAACGCCATCATCTCGTAGTACGATCGATGCGGCACGGGATCGAACTTGTGCGTGTGACATTGCGCGCACCCGAGCGTGAGGCCCAGCCACGTGGTCGCTGTGGTGTTCACTCGATCGACCATTGCATGAAAACGAAACTCGAGCGGATCAATGCCGCCCTCTTCATTGACCATCGTGTTGCGATGAAAGCCGGTGGCCACGCGTTGGGCGCGGGTGGCCTTCGGCAACATGTCTCCGGCCAGCTGTTCGATGGTGAATTGATCAAACGGCAAATCGTTATTGATCGCCTGAATCACCCAATCGCGCCACGGCCAGATGGAGCGGGGGCGATCCTTTTCGTAGCCGTTGGTATCCGCGTAACGCGCGAGATCCAACCACGGCTGCGCCCAGCGTTCGCCAAAATGCGGGCTGGCCAGCAGCCGATCCACCAGCCGCTCATACGCGCCCGGTTTTTGATCTGCCACAAACGCCTGCACCTCCGCCGAGGTGGGCGGTAACCCAATGAGATCCAGCGACACGCGCCGGATCAACCGATATCGATCCGCCTCGGTCGACGGTTTTTGTCCCGCCGCTTCCAGTCGCGCCAATGTAAACCGATCCAACTCGTCCCGCACCCAGCCCGCCTGTTTTACCTTGGGCAAAGCCGGTCGTTTCGGCGCGATGAACGCCCAATGCTCCGTATACACCGCCCCGCCCTGCACCCAATCGCGCAGCACTTTTTTCTGGGCCGCACTCAAGGGCTTCTTTGCCGCCACCGGCGGCATCACCTCATCGGGATCCGCATGATCAATCCGCTCCAGCACCTGCTGCAACAGCTCTGCCTCGGGCCGTTCATCCAGACGCAGCTTGGCCTTGCGCGTGTTTTCATCCGGCCCATGGCATTTGAAACAATGCTTCGCCAAAATCGGCCGCACCTCCCGCTGAAAATCCGCCGCGTGCACCGCGCCGGAAACCAGCACGCAGGTCAATTCAACCCACTGACGGATGCTATTCACTATTGTTTGGCGGGTTTGTAGATCAGTTTGCCGGGAGACTTGGCCGCCACAAAGTAGTGCAATACGGCGTTGGTTTTGTCGTCTACGAGTCGCCAAACGTGGCCTGCGTAGGTTTGTTGCTGAGTATGATCGGTGGGGCGCATCTCGGCTCCAAACGAACGGGGATTGCCGTTGAAATCAATCCACTCCAGACGGATGGATCGTTTGCTGGCATTGGATATATAAATGCGCGTGCGATCGGGTGTGCGTGGCGAACGCCAATTTTCTGACTTGGGCGAAATGAGTTGCAGCGTCAGGGCGTTGTCCGGCGCAAGGGATTCCAGCCCGGATTCGAATCGCTTGTACCACGCTTTTGATGGGGCACTCCACGTGAAGGTGGGCGCCTTTCTGGCATCGTAGCCCTTGAGGTGCGTCGACGCGGGCTTGCGATCTGCCGGGCGTTGATAGCGCCATTTGCCATCGCCAAATACTTCCTTCACGAGCTTGGCGAGGCGTGGATCGTATTGTTTCAGCTCAGCGCGCGTGTTCACGTGGTTGTGGTCGAAATCATTTTCCCGGTTGGTGCCGAACCATGATTGCACGCCCTCGGCCCAGTACTCGTAATGGTTGCGGCCGGCATATTTCCCTTTCCAGAGCTGCTGCTTCACGGCGGCCTTATAAGTTGCCTCGAGCCGGTCATCAAAGGTGGGATCGGTTTCCGAGAGGCCCATCTGGTGGATGGCGTGGGCAAGTTCATGGATAAGAATATTTTCCGTTGAGTAGGGATCTTTCGGGTAGAGCAATAGATTTTCCTCGCCACAGCTTACAGCCGGCCGTTCAGGCGTGGCGCCCAAGCCACGCGCGCGCTTGTTCCAATAGAGCCGTGGCTGCAGGTTGCTATGCTCGGGAATCTGCGTGGTGTATTCGTGATGGGCCATGATGGCAAAACGCACCTTGTTCTTGGCCATCGCTTTCAGGATATCATCGCGCGGGCCAACCATTTGCCGGATGAGATACGCCGCCTCCAACAGTGCGTAGTCAGAAACATTTTTGGAGGACACAATCGAGAACCCGCCCACGTCCAAGTGCTTTTGGTAAAACGCATCCAGCTTGAGTGCCGCCCGCACTTTGACTGGGGGCGCGGTGACCTTTGATGGGGGTGCTGCTGCTAACAGCAATGCGGCAAACACGGAGGTGCAAACAAACAATCGTTGAAACAGCATATCGCCTGATAAACTGCCGCACCGCTACTGACAAGCCGAAACGTGTTTTGTGATGTGTGAATCGGCAATGGGTTTTGGAGGGACGAGCTTGCAAGTTCGTTTGGATCGCCCAAGGACTCGCAAGCTCGTCCCTCCATCATATGCTCACTTCACCGTTTCGGCCCCGGCAATTTCTGGGTTCTTGTAGGCCGTCTTAATCAGCTTTTTCAACGTGGGCAGGTGGGCGTCCTCGAGCTGGTTCAGGTAGAGGCAGGATTTGCCGATTTTGTGTTTGCCCAGTTTGGCGAGTAGCGCGGTTTGCTTTTCGAGCACGCAATGCAGATAGAGCGTCAGGTTTTGTTTGCGCGGCGAGAAGCCCACCGGGAACCACTCCCCCTCACTCGTCTTGCCGCGATACCGGAAGCTCCCGAACCCGACGATGGTCTTCCCCCACATCGCCGCCGGCTCGCCTGTCAATTTTTGCATTAAGGCCAGCACCGCCAAACAATCCGCCCGCCGTTGCTCGTCTGTGATGCTTGCCAGAAACGCATCCACTTTTGCGTCATTCTTTTGTGTTATTAGTGCCATGCGCAAAGCTCACCACAGAAACTGGTTTTTCGCCAACCAGAAAAGGCATTTCAAATAATCAGATAGCCTTCAATTCAACCATGAATAGGCGCTTGTCTTGCGCGTCTATTGGTACAGGGTTTTTTCCACTAACCCGCCCCATCAACCTAAATAGTTATGAAGAAAATTATTGTCTCGCTTGCTCTCACCTTCGCGGTGGCGCTGGTCGCCAACGCGGAATCACCCAAGGCTAAAGTTAAAACGCTCAAGGTGGGCGATGCCGCACCGGTTTTTAAAATCAAGGACACCAACGGTAAGCAAATTGACCTTGCGCAACTGACGGTCAAGGGGCCGGTGCTGGTGCGGTTGACCTGCGGCTGCCTCGGGTGCGACCGCGAGCTGCCGTATTTCCAGGCCTTGCACAAGGCGTATCAGAAGGAGGGCATCCGGCTGGTCGCCGTTTTTGCCGAGCCGGATGAGAAATTTGCCAAGTACGCGAAGAGCAAGCAGTTTAAGATGCAGTACGCGCTGGATCCAAAGCGGAAGAGTTGGAATATCTTTGGCACCAAAACGATGCCGAGCAATTTCCTCATTGGCAAAGGCGGCAAAGTCATCGCTATCAGCAAAGGCTGCGATCCCAGCGGCCTCATCGCGCGCAATCTCGGCAACCAGACCGCCACGCTGTTGAACACCGCGCAGGTGGACATCAAAACGCAGGTGGACAAAAACAAGAAGCCGACGCAGAAATCACAGCCGAAGAAATAGATTATTAGTTACTCAAAGCGCAGGGGTTACCCTGCGCTTTTTTATGGCTGGCACCGTCCGGCTGCTGGACTATAATTCCCCCATGCATCATTGCGGGCAGTTTACAAATTCATCGCTCACGCGGCGCGCCATGTTGGCGCGTTGTGCGAATGGGTTTGGCGGGGTGGCACTGGCGTCGTTGCTAGCCGATGAGGCACAGGCGAATGCCAGCAACCCGCTCGCGCCCAAGCCGCCGCACTTTGCGCCCAAGGCGAAGAGCGTGATTTTTCTCTACATGGATGGCGGGCCGTCGAGCGTGGACACCTTCGACCCCAAGCCGAGGCTCACGAAAGAAAACGGCAAGCCTTTCGGGCTCAAGATGGAGGCCACTCAGTTCAACAGCCGCGGCAAGACCCTCGGCAGTCCGTGGAAGTTTAAAAACTACGGCCAGGCCGGCATCCCCATCAGCGATCTTTTCCCGTACGTGGCCAAGCAAGCGGACAAGTTGTGCGTGATCCGCTCGATGACCTCCGCCTTTTCCGAGCACACCACCGCCAATTATTTTTTGCACACCGGCTTCGGCCAAGTCGGCCGACCGAGCATGGGGTCGTGGTTTAATTACGGCCTCGGCACGGTGAACCAAAATTTGCCGGGTTTCGTTGTGCTCAATGGCGGACTCATTCCGCCCGGCGGGCTCGGTTGTTTTTCCAATGGCTTTTTGCCCGCTGCATATCAGGGCAGCATTTTCAAATACGGCGCCAAGCCGCTGGCCAATATCGTCCGCACCGAGCGTACGCAGGAGCTGCAGCAAAACAAACTGAACCTGCTTCGCACACTCGACGCCGGCGTGGTGGGCCGGCTCGGAAAGCTGGACCAAATCGAATCGGCCATCGCCAACCACGAACTGGCCTTTCGAATGCAAAGCGCCGTGCCGGAGTTGACGGGTCTCAAAGGCGAAACCGACGCTACTCAAAAACTGTACGGCCTCGATGCCAGTTTCAAAAACACCGCCACCTTTGGCCGCAACTGCCTCATCGCGCGGCGGCTTGTCGAGCGCGGCGTGCGGTTCATTCAACTCACCTGCCCCGGCGGCAATGGCGATCGCTGGGATCAACACGGCGGCCTCAAGGCCGGCCACGAAAAAAATGCCAAGTCCGTCGATCAAGGCATCGGCGCGCTGTTGCAGGATCTCGATAGCCGCGGTTTGCTCGACAGCACGCTCGTCGTTTGGATGGGTGAATTCGGCCGCACCCCCTTCGCCCAAGGCAACAACGGACGCGATCACAACCCCTTCGGCTTCAGCCTGTGGATGGCCGGCGGCGGCGTGAAAGGCGGCATGACTTACGGCGCCACTGACGAGTACGGCTACAAAGCCATCGACAAGAAGCTCGAAATCCATGACCTCCACGCCACGATGTTGCACTTGCTCGGCATGAATCACAAAAAACTCACCCTCAGATTCAGCAGCCGCGACATGCGCCTCACTGATGTGCACGGCGAGGTGATCAACGACATTTTGGTTTAAGGGTTCAAAGGTAGGGCGAGCTCTCCGAGCGCGCCAAGGCGGTTTCGGAGGAATCGACCCAACCCTCTCAACGCGAAGGCTCCGGTGGCCACACGACCGAAAGCAACCGACCCGTGACTTTGCCGAGGTTGGCGTGCTCGGAATTGCTCATCACCACCACAGCCATTTTTTGCGCGGGCCAGAGGGCCATATGCGTGCGCGTTTTTTCTTGCGCGCCGCTGTGACCCACGAGGAGCACGCCTTGGCCGTCGGCTTTCCACGAACGCACCTCAGCCTCGTGATATTTCTTGAAACTGAACCCGAGGCCGTAGCCGGTGAGTTGGTCGTTGTTGGTTTTTTGTTGGGTCCACATTTTGGCGCGCGTGGCGGGCTTCACCAACTTTCCATTCAGCAATCCCTCGGCGAACTTCGCGAGGTCGCCGATGTTTGAGATGAAGCCGCCGCCGCCAAGCTTCCAGCTCACGTCGGTGTCGGTGGACACCGCCACTTTGCCATCGTGCTTGCGATAGCCAACGGCACGGTTTGGGGTTTTCTTCCACTGATAATCCGGCTGCAGCGTGGTCATTCCCAGCGGTTTCGCAATGCGGTCGCGCACTTGATTCGCAAATTTTTGTTTCCCTGCGCGCTCCACCGCCGCGCTAAGCAGGATGAATCCGTGCGTCGTGTACGCATACTTTTCCCCCGGCGCATTGACCACTGGCGAATGCTTAAATGTATCCAGCGCCAACAACACATTTTCAAATGGATGGGCCTGTTTGTACTCGCGCACCGTCACCACCACCGGCCCGTTTGAGTAATGCACAATGCCCCCCTGATGACAGAGCAAATGCCGCACCGAAATGGGCGCGGGCTTGGCGGGAAACTCCGGCACATACCGTCGCACGTCCGCTTTCAAATCCAGTTTCCCATTTTCCCAAAGCTGCATCGCCGTCACGCCCGTGAGGCTCTTGGAAATGGACGCCCAGCGAAACAGCGTTTGCTGCGTCACCGGCGTTTGCTTCTCGCGATTCGCCCAGCCGTAGCCATTCAGATATTCAACGCGCCCGTTTTGAATCACCCCCACCGCGAGCCCCACCAATTTCTGCTGCTTCATCTCATTCCGCATCGCGGTATCCACCGCCTCCGGCAAGGTGGCGGCGGAAACGTGAAGTAGGCAAAGGAAAAATGTGGCGACTGATTTCATGTGGCGGACAACAGTTTCTGTATCCCCAATCCCGGCACGTCGAGCAATTTTACGAGACCCTGTTCAACTCGGACACCCTCGGCGGCGTCTTGGGCGAGGAGCACGGCGCCGTCGAGGTCGGCGTAGTTGAGCAGTGGGGCGAGCTGGGCGGCGGCGGAGATGCCGACCGAGCTTTCGGTCATGCAGCCGATCATCACTTTGAGGCCGAGGTCGCGGGCGGTGGTGATCATGCGGCGCGCGGGGGTGAGGCCGCCGCATTTGCAGAGCTTGATATTGATGCCGTGGAAATGGTCGACGCAGCGCGGCACGTCGGCTTCAGCCGCACAGCTTTCATCGGCGATGAGTGGCAGGGCGGATTCGCGGAAGAGTTGGGCTTGGGCTTTGTGCGCTTCGGACCCATCGGGTTCGAGCGGTTGCTCGATGAACTCCACGCCTTGCCGCGCCATTTCGCCGGAGAGCGCGGCGGCTTCGTTGGGAGCCCAAGCGCAATTGGCGTCCACGCGGAAGATGGCCTCGGTGTGTTCGCGGAGGGCGGTGATGATTTCCAGATCGCGCGGGGTGCCGAGCTTGATTTTGTAAATTGGCCAACCGGGCATTTCCGCGAGCTTGGCAATCATCACGTCAACCTCGTCAATGCCGATGGTGAAGGAGGATTTCACCGCATCGTTTGGGTCGAGCCCCCACAGCTGATGCACGGGCGCGTTTTCCAGTCGCCCCCAAAGGTCGTGTGCGGCGCAGTCCAGCGCAGCGAGCACGAATGGGGCGTCGGCGAGGTGCTCGTCGGCGCAGAGATTCCAGAATGTTTCCGTGTCGTAGAATGTGTGGTCGGCGAGCACGGGTTCCATGGCGGTGAAGCGTTTTTTCATATCGGCCATGGCGGCGTCGTAATAGGCGTTCACCGTCGCCTCGCCGTAGCCGCTCACGCCGTCCTGTTGCAGCTCGATGATGATCGTGCCCTGAGCCGTGATGGTGCCGCGCGAAATAGTGAACGGATGCGTGAGCGGGAGATTGTATTCGTGCAGGCGAATTTTCATTTCAATCCTCCAGCATCCCGCGCGCGGCGTTCACCAACGGTTCCGCGCCTTCGCGGAAGACATCGGTGGCGGGGAGATTCCATTCGGCCTCGATGCGGGATTTCTCTTTTTGATAGGAGGAGGAGTCGACGTTTCGGCTGTTGATGGCCACCCCGATGAATTCGCAAGGGTGGGCAGCATTGGCCATGGCGTGGACGAGATCGCGCTGGGATTCCATATCGGGCAAGGCGATGTGGTCGACGCCTTTGACGTTTTTGCGGCCCATTTCGTAGCAGTAAATGAGTGCGTGCGGCAGGCAGCCGTGTAACAGACCCAACGTAACAGCCGAGTAACACGGATGAGTGAGGCTGCCTTGGCCCTCGATGACGAGCACGCGATGGTGCTGGTGCGCGAGGATTTGTTTCTCGACCGCGCCGCTGATGAAATCGGCAACGACCGCATCGACCGGGCAGCCGTCGCCTTCGACGAGCATTCCGGTTTGGCCGGTGGCGATGAACTTGGCGTCCACACCCGCGGCGCTCAAGCCGCGCGCCAGCTCGATGGAGACGACCATTTTGCCGAGGCTGCAATCGTGGCCGACGGTGTGGATGCGGAGGCAATCGTCGGAAATATTATTGCGTTGGGCGACGTCGCGTTCGTCGTTGGCGCGAAGGTCGCGCAGGGTGGCGCCGCTGGTTTTTGCGGCGGCCACAAACTCGGCGTCGTCATTCAAGAAATCGTGCAAGCCGGATTCCACATCCATCCCGCGCGCGATAGCGGCGAGCACCAGCGCGCGCATTGGCGCGGGCAGTCCGCCGCCGGTGGGGGCAATGCCGATGAGCAGCACATTGGCCTCGGGCACGGTCTCGAGGGAATTGACGATGGGCAAATCGCCGCCCACCTCAAGCAGGGCTTGCGCGGGTTGCGGCGGCACGGTGGTGTCGAGTACACCCACCACTTCATCGCGCCGATAGCGAATGACGCTGCATGCGGTCTTGGCCGAGTTCGGGTTGCTGAGGCCCTCGGTGAGGATGAGAATTTTTCGTTCCACGCCGCGCGGATGGTAGCAGAGCACTTCCGGCGGCAAAGCAAAATGGCGTTTTCGCTTGCGGGCGGGCGCGGGTTCGGTAGCCTTGAGGCACACCATGAATTCCATGAAACATTTTCTCTTGCTCACGCTTGCTTTTGTCCTGAATTTTTCTGCGTTGGCGGAAAAGAAACTGGTGAAGGTTTTCATCTTGGCCGGACAATCGAATATGGAGGGCAAGGGCGGGATTGATCCGTTGTTGAACCATCAAATCAAGGCGCCGGAGACGAAGGCGTTTTTTGCGCATCTGCACAAGGAGGGGAAGTACATCGAGCGCGATGATGTTTGGATTAATTATTTGAACCGACGCGGCAAGTTGACGGTGGGTTACGGCTCGCCGGGCAAGATCGGGCCGGAGCTGGAGTTTGGCCACGTGGTAGGCGATCACTATGAGGAGCCGGTGTTGATCATCAAAACCGCGTGGGGCGGCAAGAGCATTGGGCGTGATTTCCGGCCGCCGAGTTCGGGGCTGCAGTCGAAGGAAAAGATTGCGGAGTTCATCGAGAATATGTGCAAGCGTGATTTTAATAATCAGATTCGCAACGAATGGAACAAGGCGAAAAAGGATAACCCGAAAATCACGCGCAAGGAAATTGAGGCCAAGAGCAGCGCCTCACTCGACGCCATTCGCAAAGCCAGGGCCGGTGAGTATCGCAAACAAGTGGAGGAAAGCTACGGCCATTATTATCGGCTGATGATGGAGGAGATAGCGGTGACGTTGAATGAGTTCAAACAACGCTTTCCGGATTACGACGGACGCGGCTATGAGCTGGCCGGTTTCGTGTGGTTCCAAGGATGGAACGATATGTACAACGGATTTCAGGATGAGTACGCGGCGAACATGGCGAACTTCATCCGCGACGTGCGCAAGGATTTGAAGTCGCCAAAGCTCCCCTTTGTTATCGGCCTCATGGGCCAAAATGGATTCAAAGAGGCGCAAGGAAATATGGCCCTCGTGAAGGCGGCGCAGTTGTCGATGAACGACATCGCCGAATTCAAAGGCAATGTGAAAGCCATCCCGACGGATGTTTACTGGGACAAAAAAGCGGATGCGGCCTATCCAACGTGGCGCAACAACTTCGAAGCTTGGAAAAAAATCGGTTCCGACCGGCCTTATCATTATCTCGGCAGCACCATCACCTTTTCCAAAATCGGCCGCGCCTTTGGCGAAACGATGCTGGAGTTGCGCAACGGCAAATAGGAACGGCAAATAGGAACGGCAAATAGGAACGGCAAATAGGAACGGCAAATAGGAACGGCAAATAGGAACGGCAAATAGGAACGGCAAATAGGAACGGCAAATAGGAATGGCGAACAACAAAAGAAAGCCATTGGTCGCGGTGCTCGATTGGAAAACCGCGCCGGCCAGCAGCAGTGGAGTGGATATCGAGGCCAAGGTGCTTGGCAATATCTCGCGCACGAAATATTTCCTCATTAATTCCGAAAACGATTTCACGGCGGAAATTCTTAATGCAGAAGTATTGGTGGTTTGGCAAAACACGCGTATCACCGAGCGAACCTTGTCGCGGTTAAAAAACTGCCGCGCACTTATTCGCAACGGTGTGGGGTTTGATTCGGTGGATATTGACGCTGCGGCGCGCGTCGGCATTCCCGTTTGCAACGTGCCCGATTACGGCACCGAGGAGGTGGCCGATCACGCCATTGCGCTGGCCTTGGCGCAGGTGCGGCAGCTCTTTCCGCTTAACCGCGAAGCATTATCGCTCGGCTGGACGCTGCACGTGAAACACAAACTGCGCCGGTTAAGCTCGCTCACCCTCGGCATCGTGGGGCTGGGCCGCATTGGTACGGCGAGTGCACTGCGTGCGAAGGCGCTTGGCTTCCGCGTGGTATTTTATGATCCGTATCTGCCCAGCGGTGTGCACAAGGCGGTGGGCATTGAGCGCGTGGATGCTTTGACCCAACTGCTGAAGCAATCGGATGTGGTGTCGCTGCATTGTCCGCTAAATGACGAGACGCAATATCTCATTGCGGAAAAGGAATTGGCCCTGATGAAGCCGACGGCGTATCTCGTAAACACCGCGCGCGGGGGGGTGGTGAACAAGAAAGCGGTGCTTGCCGCGTTGCGAAAAGGCGTGATCGCCGGCGCGGGGCTGGATGTGATTGAGGACGAGCCACTCAAAACCAAAGCCGAAGCGCGCACGCCCAATCTCATCGCCACTTGTCACGCGGCGTTTTGCAGCGTGGAGGGCATGATTGAAATGCGCACCACTTCCGCCCGCATCGCCAAGCAAGCGGTGCTGGGCCAGCCGCTGGACAACGTGGTGAACGGGCTTTAATTGTTCGTGGCGGTGCCGGGGCGGACTTTGTCCTGCCACTCTTTGGGCTTTTCCGAAATATCGCTGTCGTCCTCGTAATGTTTTTGCAGGCCGCGCAGTTTCTTTTTTAAATCTGCGGCGAGCTTGCCGGTGCCTTTTTTGCCGTAGAGATTTTGCAGCTCATCGGGATCGCTTTGCAGGTCGTAGAGTTCCCATTCATTTCCAAACTGATAAAAGTGCATCAGCTTGTAACGCTCGGTGCGGATGCCGTAGTGGCGGGGGATCATATGCACGCTGGGGTATTCGTAGTAGTGATAGTAAATGCTGTTGCGCCAGTTTTTTGGATCTTGCCCGCGGAGCAATGGGACGAGCGAAGCGCCCTGCATATCGGCGGGGATTTTTGCGCCGGCGATGTCGAGAAAGGTTTCGGCGTAGTCGAGGTTTTGGATGAGATGCGTGTCGCGCGCGCCCGGCTTGGTGACGCCCGGCCAATTCACGATGAAGGGCATCATCAGCGATTCCTCGTACATCCAGCGCTTATCGTACCAGCCGTGGTCGCCGATGTAAAAACCCTGATCGGAAGAATAAATGACAATGGTGTTATCGGCGAGGCCCAGGTCTTTGAGCGTGGCGCGCAGCCGGCCGACGCTTTCATCGACGCCCTTCACGCAACGCAAATAATTTTTCGCATAGCGCTGAAACTTCCATCGTACGAGTGCCTTGCCGGTGAGGTTGGCTTTGTGGAACGCGGCGTCCTTGGGCGCGTAGGCAGCCCGCCATTGTTTCAACTGCGCGGGCGTCATGCGTTTCATGTTGCGCCACGCGGAACGGTCCTGACTTTTTTGCGATGGCGGCTGGTCATAATCCGGCGTGAGATCGACAAAGAGGTCGTAGTTCAAATCCATATGCCGATCGATTTCCAGTTCCTGATGGCGCGCGGGCGGGGCGTTGTCTTTCCATTGGTCGAAGAGCGTGGCCGGCTCAGGAATCTCGATGTCATCATAAAGATGCAAATGGCGCATCGCGGGCATCCAATTGCGATGCGGCGCCTTGTGCTGCACCATCATCATGAAGGGTTGGTTATCCTTACGCTGTTTGGTAAGCCATTCCACTGCAAGATCCGTCACCACATCCGTGCAATAGCCGTCAATGCGCCGCCGGCCATTGGGAAAAATCATATCCGGATTATAATAGAGACCCTGCCCCGGCAGCACCGCCCAATCATCAAACCCCTGCGGTTGGCCCTTGAGATGGCTCTTGCCGTAGATAGCCGTTTGATAGCCGGCCGTTTGCAATAGTTTTGGGAAAATCTGTTGCTTCCAGTCGAAGCTATTGCCGTTATTCATGAAACCGTTTTTGTGGCTGTGTTTGCCGGTCATGATCACCGCTCGGCTCGGGCCACAAATGGAGTTTGAGCAAAAACTTTTCTCAAACAGCATACCCCCTTTCGCCAGCCGATCAATTTCCGGCGTTGGGTTCACCGATTTCAACCAGCCATTGTACGCGCCGATGGCGTGCGGCGCGTGGTCATCAGAAAAAATGAACAAAATATTGGGCCGCTGATCTTTGGCGTGGGCCAAAGCCGCTGCGAATACAAAAGCGATGAGAATGGGAACAGATTTTTTCATAGCATACAAAAAAGTGAAACCCGAATGTACCGGCGTTGTTCGGAAAGTCAAACTCAGGCACGCGATCGTTTGCCGTTGAGCATGGTGCCGATGAATGTGTAGCGGACGACGAATTCATAAATCACCAATAGCGGTAGGGTGGTGAGGGCGCAGGCGATGAGGAATTTCAGAATGCTCGGCAGCGCCCACGGGCTGATCCACGCCTGCACCAGCATGATCACCGGCAGGTGCGCGATGTACAGCCAGTAGGACGAATCGGAGATGTACCGGATGAATTTGTTTTCACCGGAGAAAAATTTGCGGAAGAAACCGATAAAGCCGAAGATCATCAGCCACGTATAAGCCACCGTGCAGGCGGCTAGCAGCGCGCCGTTGTTTCTGCTGCGCACGAGGCACAGTCCCGCGAGCAGCAAGGGTACCGCGAGCGCAAAACTCAGCGGCCATCGTTGGCCCACTTTGTTTTCAAATGAGTCGCGTCCAAAACACATTGCACCGAAGCCGAAGAAAATCGCGTAATAAATCAGCAAAGGCGGCCACGGCAAAAAACCCACCGCGGTGGTTGGCCCAAAGTCTCCGGGCATCATCAGTTGCGGCACAAAGGTGACCGGCAACAGCCATAGCCAACGCCACGGCGAGGTGATCCATCCATCGGACAACGCCTTCCACTTAAGTTTGCCGAGCAGCCACGTGATCAAAAGGAAACCTGCCACCAACCACGCGAGATAATAAAGGAACCACAAATGATGAAACACCGGCGCGAAAAAGATAAGCATCATCAGTGGTCCGCCAAGCGCGCCCTTGAGATTGCCGCCTTCGGATTGTTGGCCGCCCGCCTCGGTGAGCATTTTGGCGATGACCGGTCGGGTGGCTTTGACGCGTTCCAAGTCCAAGTTCAATTGAAACAGGCCGTCAACAAATTTGTAAATGCCTTCCACTTCCCCCCATTTCCCACTGACATTCGAAAGCGCGGTGTCGCCTTTTTTATTTTTTGCGTTCACCTCCGCGCCATTTTTCAGCAGCAGCGCCACAAAATCTGTGTGGCAGAAAAAAGCAGCCAAGTGCAGCGCGGTATCGCCTTCCTTATTTTTCGCATTCACCAGCGCGCCGCCTTCCACCAGCAGCCGTGCCGCCTCGGTGTTGCCGTACAGCGCAGCCACGATCAGCGGTGTGCTGCCGCCGGTGGGCTCGCGCGTTTCCAAATCCGTGCCACCCGCAATGTGCCGTTTGAGTGCCCCCGCATACTGCGGATCCAATGCGGTAAAAATATCCACGTCCGCAGTTTCGCCGGGATTCTCCAGTCTGGATTCTGCTTGCATCGCCGCCACTTCTTTTTTCTTTGCATCACCGTACATCCCGGCGGGAATGATGGCGCCCCAAACCAGCGGCAGAGCAATTGCGAGCGGCAGCAGAATCCGTTTGGCGCGATGTTTGGCCAGTGATTTCAAACCGCGATTGCGCCACAGCATTGCGGTAAAAAAGCCACTCACCAAAAAAAACAATTGCATTCGAAAGCCATGCACCGCGTGCAGAACAAACTCATACGGGCTGTAAGTCGGCGGCGCGTCGAGCCCCGCAGCCTCAAGCGGCGTAGCCAGCGCGGCGGGCACTTCCACCACCGGCTGCTGCAAATCCTGTGCCGGCCAGATGGGCACGGGAAAAAACGAAAGCACCCCGTGCAGCACAATGCCAAGCAACATCGCGAATGCACGCAGGGCATCCAGGTCGTGGAAGCGTTTCTTTTCCAACACCGGCAAAGGTGATGTGGACTCAATGACAGGAGGTTGCTCCAAAAAGTTTCCCAGTGCTAACTCAGCATCTCGGCGATTTTGGGCCGGGTTTGCTGGATTCGATTATAATCCAACGGAATCCCAGCCGGTTTAAAAAGGATTCCGTTTAATAAATCATAGATAGGCTTGACCTGATCCCAAGGTGCCAGCGCTCCATCGAGTGCGGTTGCACCTGTGTTGGATTTGATTGCTTTATCCGCGCCCGCCTTTAGGAGTGCCTTCACGATCTCGGGGTGACACAGGAATGCGGCCGTATGCAACGCGGTATTGCCATCTTTATTTTGGAGGTTCAAGTCCGCCTTGGCTTCAATAAGCATCTTGGCAGCTTCCGCTTGCCCCAAGCCAGCGGCCGCCATCAGTGGGGTGGTTTTTTGGCCATCCGTCGAACGCTGATTCAGGTCGGTGCCGGCTGCGATATGTTGCTTAAGTGCCTCAAGATTCCCTTCACCTGCTGCCTTGAAGACATCCACATTGGGTGGGGCTGGTTTCGCGGTTTCTTCTTTATTGCCGCAGCCAATTAGCAGCGCGGCAATCAGTGGGGTTATGAGTAGTTGATTCATTTGTTTCAATTCAGTCCATCTTGTCACTTTTACTACGCGTGTCTGGCGGACTTTGTTACCATTTTTCTCGAAGTTTATTTGCTGCCGCCCCGAATAACCCCTTGCTGTGCCGCTTCGAGTCCGGCGTCCATTTTGTTGAGGACACTGTTGAGTTGTGGATGATCAAATTCGTCACGGAAATTTTCAATCAACCGGCGGCGGTTGGCAATGTTTTGTGCGGGTGCCTCGTTGATGCCCTGCATCAGCGCGCTGAGCGGCAGTTTTATCGCTCCCCAATTTAACGCTCCGCTTTCTTCCTGCTGGGCCATCCCTTCCCGCATGGTTTGCATCAGCAACACATCCGCCTTCGGATCCGCGCCAATGTGACGGAGGATCGCATCGCGAATGGCGTACCGGTCAAGGTCGTCGGTAAGCCGATCATCGTTCATCACGGTATGAAAAATTGGCAACGCATCCGTTCCCAAAACCTGCCGCAGATAACGCAGCACATCGCCATCGAGCCGGCCGTCAGCGGTGATGAGCAGTGTCTTGGCGGTGTCCACAAAAACGAGGTCCTTGTATTTCACGAGGATGGCGTAGAGAAAACCTTTTGCGCGGCGATCCACCGCCATCGAGTCGGCCGTGATGGGCGGCAGCTCCGTGAGCAAGCGCCGTGTGGCCTCGAGAATTTTGTCCACGTACAGGTCACGCGCGATTTCTTGCAGGGCGGTTTCGAGATAGGCCACCTCCACACCGCGTCGGGTGTTTTCCAAAATCTTTAGCAGCAACTGCTCCGCCTGTTCCGAGCCGATGGCCGCCACCACCTCCAGCAACCCCAATCGCAGTGTGGCCGGAAATTCATCGTTTGGTTTCGGAAACGGCCGGAAATAATTCCAGGCTGATGCGGCAAGTTTCTTACCCTCTTTGCCGTTGCTTTTGTCTCCGGCAGTTTTCTTTTCTTTGGCCGCTTGCGCTTTGGGGGGGTCCAGCGATCCTAATTCCAAATCTACATTCCGCTCCAAAAAATTTGCTATCCCCGGCAGCGCCGCATCCCCCCGGTCGACCAGCGATTCCAGAAAATACACCGCCCGCCGTTTCACCCGTGTGTCGCCCGGCTTCAACTCCTGCAACCGCGCCAGAATTTCTTGCACTGTGGCCACTGTGGGTTCCTGGGCTTCATGGCCATCCACGGTAACAATCACCGCCGCCCGCGCTTTCGCCGCATTCAACTCACCGCGCATCCCGGCTTTGGTCTCCTCATTGGTGCGTACCAAATCTGAAGCTGCCTCATCCCGGGCTGAGGAATGTCCCGTCGAAACCATCCAGAACGTGGCTCCCGAGGTCAACCCCGCCGTCACCAAAATTAGAATCATATTTTTCATAACAGGATGATGGTGAAACTCTGGCTCAAGGCCAATTTCAAATCAATACGCCAAAAAGGCAAAGTGGTTACATTCACTGAAATAAAATAGTCGAATGTTTTATTGATAAAAAACTACCCGTGAATGACCACCATTTTGGTTTCGGTCATTTCCTCGATGGCGTACTTGGGGCCTTCCTTGCCGAGGCCGCTGTCTTTGAGCCCTCCGTAGGGCATGAGGTCGGCGCGCCACATGGGGCCCCAGTTGATGTGCAGGTTGCCGCTCTCCACCTCGCGGGCGAAACGCAGGGCGGCGTCGAGGTTTTCGGTGAAGATGCCGGCGCTGAGGCCGTAGGGGGTATCGTTGGCCAGCGCAATGGCTTCGTCAATGTTCGCTGCGCGTGTGACGCCGACAGCGGGACCAAAGAGTTCGTCGCAGCTCAGGCGCATGTCGGGGCTGACATCGGCAAGCAGCGCGGGCTGGACGACTGCGCCGTCGCGTTCGCCGCCGCAGAGGAGGCGCGCGCCGTTGGTGGCGGCTGCGCCAATCCACTCTGCCACGCGCACGGCGTCACCTTCGCGCACGAGCGGCCCGACGTTGGTGCCTTCGGCCAACTGATCGCCCGCGGTGAGGCCAGCGACGCGCGGCTGCAGTTCGTCGAGCAGATTATCGTGAATGCCCGGCGTGGCGATGACGCGTTGGCAGGAGATGCAAACTTGTCCGGCATTGGCAAAGCCGGTGGCGACGGTGGCGGCGGCAACCTTCTCGAGGTCGGCGTCGTCGAGCACAATGAGCGGGCTGTTGGAGCCGAGCTCCATGGTTACACGCTTCAGCCCGGCGGCGGCGCAGATGGCCTTGCCCACCTCGGCACTACCGGTGAAGCTGATTTTGCGAATGCGATCCTCCGCGCAGATTGCCGCGCCAATGGAACTTCCCAGGCCGGTGAGGCAGGCGATCGCTTCTGGAGGCAGGCCAGCCTCGAGCAGAATCTCCACTAGCTTCAAGGCCGAGAGCGGGGTGTCGGTGGCGGGCTTAATGAGGACGGCGTTGCCTGCGGCAATGGCGGGGCCAATCTTGTGCGCCACGAGGTTGAGCGGAAAGTTGAAGGGCGTGATGGCCGCGACGATACCCACGGGAACACGTAATGTGAATCCGAGCTTGCCTGCACCACCGGGCGCGGCATCGAGCGGCAGCACCTCGCCGGTGATGCGCCGGGCTTCGTCGGCCGAAAGGTCAATCGTCTCCGCCGCGCGCGTGACCTCGAGTTTTCCCTCGGCCAGAATCTTGCCTTCCTCGGTCGATAAAAGTGTGCCGATTTCATCTTCGCGCGCGCGCAGGAGTAGTGCCGCCTTGCGCAAAATGTCGCAACGCTCCAGCGCTGGCATTGCCCGCATGATCTTCGCGCCCTCGACGAGGCCGTCGACGGCAGCGGTCACATCCGCTGGCGTCGCCGCCGGCACGGTATCGAAGGCTTCGCCGTTGAACGGATTGACCACGTCGATCCGCGAGTCGCGCTCGGCCCATTTGCTTTTTAAAAACATTTTCATAAATCAAAACGGCGGACTCGCTGCGAGTCCGTTTTATTTTCACTAATCACTCTCACTTCCCGGTGAGTTTTTTCACCAGAAAATCATTCACGCCACGGTACGCCTTGATGGGCGGGCCACCTTTGTATTGCACGTGGCACTCGATGCCGAGCTGGTCCATCGCTTCCTTGAGCTCGATGCCGAGGCGCGGGTGGTGCACCCACTGGTTTGGATTGGTTTTTTCGGTGACTGGCGAATCAGCCGAGCCGTAGGTTTGGTAGCAGGGCGGGTCGTCGCGCGTGAGGTAGGTGATGGGGGAATTGATGCGGGCGCGTTCGGTGAGTTGCGGCGTCCACTCAATGTCCCCTTCGCCGCGCAGGCCGAAGATTGCACGCATGGCGGGATGCGGGATGAGATTTTTCACGCCAAACCATTTGCGAAAAGTCACGGGGCTGAGGGTTGGTTGGCCTCCGCTGGGGGCGAGGGCGATGAGGCGGGTGGATTCTCGTTTAACGGGATCAGCGTTGTCCGGATCGGCAAGGTCATTGTGGAAGCCGAGCCACATGAGGATGCACGCGCCGGCCGAGCCGCCGGTGGCGGCGAAGCGGGTTTTGTCGAGGTTGTACTTTTTTGCGTGATGCCGCAGGAATTGCAGCGCGCGGCCCGAGTCGTGCATCGCACCGGGCAGCGGATTGTTGCCACCCTCGGTGAAACGATAGTTGATGGCTGCCACCGAGATGCCCGCGGCGTGCATGCGCTTGATGAGGTTCACCTGCCGGTGGTAGCTGCTCTTGTCGCCTGCGCGAAAGCCGCCGCCGTGGATGCAAATGAGTAGCGGTGTGGGGCGGTCGTTCCTCACGAGCCAAAGGTCGAGCTTGTGCCGTGCGTGTGTGCCGTAGGCGATGTCGGCATTCGTGGGCTTGAGCACGGGGCGGTTGGCCTCGCGGTTGCTCCGAAGTTTCTGAAATGCCTTTGCCTCAGTGTGCGTGAGGATGCCGTCCTGATTGGCATCGGCGGCGGGGTAACGCTTGAGGATGCGCTGGAGATTTTCATTGGACTTGGAGGTGGGCTCGGCGGCACCGCAAAGCACAGCCGTAAATAATAAACAGAGAATGCGGTTCATGGGGTAAGTCTGCCTGAAAATCGCCGTGCGGCAAATGGAAATCAGCGGCGCAAGTCGATCATTGCCTTGCCCAGCGCGTCGCCAATTAAAAAATAACTCTCCGCATTGCCGAACCAATGATGCCCGTGGCCGACGTTGGGCGATTGTTCCTTGGGCCGCGCGAAGGCGGTGGTGGGGACAAACAATACATTGCCGCGAAAATCCCTCCGTTCCGCCGCCGCCTTTTGCGCGGCGCGAATGGCGAGCATGTTGGCGCTTCCCTGCGGGCCGCCGTTGCCCAGCTCGCCGATGATGACGGGCAGCTTGGGCACCTTAAACTCCGTGCGAACGTCCTTGATGAGGTGCACAAGATTGGTTTCGTAGTCCGCAAGAGCCTCCTTGTTGAACATATCGTTCCAGCCTTGAAACCAAATGAAGCCGGCGATCTCCAGTTCCTTGCCGGCCAGCGCGGGGAACTCCGTCGCGGCATTTGCCAAGCCCTCGCGTACCTCGGCCAGCATCTTTTGATAAAATTCACCCGTCTCGCCGCCGGCGCTGGGCGGGCGAAAATCCTTGTGTAAACTCTTGCCGCCCCACGCGGTTTTAATGAGCAACACCGGCGTCTCAATCGCGTCGCCAAGCCGATGGCCAATTTGAAGTTCCGGCCCGATATGATGCCGGCTGTTTTGCGAACCGTAGCCGGTGAAGCCAATCGTCAACCCACCGGCCATCACGCCGCTCCGGTTTCGGAAGCGCACGAAGACATCATCGCGCACGGTCCAAGTGCCGTTGGCGTCCTTGAGATGAGCGTAGCGGGTTTTGTTCTCCGGCGTGGTCATGACGTTTTTCAAAATGCCCTTGCCGCCGTTGTAGTTGCGCGGGTGGTCGAGGTCCACCACACCCTGTCCTTCCATGTTGGATTGGCCGGCCAGGATGAACACCTGCACGGCATCGGATGACGTTTGACAACCGGTGATGATGAATGCAGCCAGCAATAGCGCGAGAGGCATGAAAGGGATTCGCATACCGGAACCTAACCGCAGAGCGGCCGAGGGCACAGGGAAAAAATCGCCGAGCCCTTTCTAAGCCAATCAGCCGACCAACTCGCGGATGGGCTTGATGCCGCTGTCCACGAGGTAATGCGGACGACCCTGAGAATCGGTGACGGTGGCGGTGGCGGTGTTGATGCCGAGGCAATTATAGAGCGTCGCAAACACTTCCTGAAATTTCACCGGTCGATCGTTGGGCTCGTTGCCGTGTTTGTCGGTGGAGCCGATGACTTGGCCGTGGTTCATACCGCCGCCAGCCATAAAGACGAAGTTGGCGCGCGGCCAATGGTCGCGACTGTTGTTTTTGTTGATCTTCGGCGTGCGGCCAAACTCGCCCCACATCACGACGGCCACGTCCTTGTTGAGGCCGCGTTCCTTGAGGTCGGTGAGCAGCGCGGAGAGGCCCTGGTCCAGCAGTGGCATTTCCTGGCGCGAGCGCGGGAAGTTCATGCCGTCGCCGCCGTGCCAGTCCCAGCGGCTGTAGTTCAGCGACACCACGCGCGCCCCGGCCTCCACAAGACGGCGGGCGATGAGAAAGTTGCGAATCATCCTCGGCGCACCATCGCGTTGGTACTTGGAATCATTCACGCCGTACCGCTCGGCGATGCGCGGGTCTTCCTTGGAAACATCCAGCGCGTCCATGAGACCGCTGTTGGACAGGATGCCGAGGGCCTGCGCGTTATAAGCGTCGAGGTCGGACTGTTGGCCGGTCGCATCGGCGGTGGCGCGGAACTTGTCAATGGCACCGCGCAGCCGGTTGCGGTCGTTCAAGCGGTCGAGGCTGATCCCCTCCAGCGCGAGGCTTTGCGCCTTGGCGTTTGGATTTTTCTGCACCAGCTGCATCGGCGAATGGGCCGCGCCGGTGAAGCCGCCGTTGCCGGCTTGGCCCCACGTGCGGTTGCCGGTGGGGTACATCAGCGAAAGATTCGCCGGCACGCCCGCCTGCGAGCCTTGCAACTTGCTCACCCACGAACCCCAGCTCGGCCAGCCGCCTTGCGGCGCATTGCGCTTCTCGCTTTGGCGCCGACCGGTCATGCACTGGAAACAATCGTGCGCACCATCGGAATCGGCCAGTGAACGGATGATGGAATACTGGTCGGCCATCTTCGCGAGGCGCGGAAACATTTCACAAATCTCCACGCCGGGCACGTTGGTTTTAATCGGCCGGAACTCGCCGCGGATTTCCTTGCCCGCCTCGGGCTTGAGGTCGAAGAAATCCAGATGCGACGGACCGCCGGGAAGGTAAATATTAATCACCGCCTTGTGCGAGCGGCCGGTTTTTTGCGCCGCCTCCACCTCGAGCAGTTGCCCCAGCGAAAGCCCGCCCGCGGCCATGCCGCCGACCTTCAAAAAATCGCGCCGCGAAAACCCATCGCAATGGGCTTGGCCGCCATCAGAGTTGCCAAAAAGATCAACCATAACAATTCGTAAACTATGCGATTTTAAGACGCATAGCGAGGGTGAATTTATTCACCCAAGCAGATGACTTCACCGGTTTGTGTGGTGTAAAATAATTTCCCATTTGCCACGGCGAGGCTGTCCCACACGGGGAGGGCGGGGAGTTTGTGGGTGGCTTGGGTGGCGCCGGTTTTTACGTTGATGACGAGCAAAATGGCGCCTTGTTTGCCTTGGAGAGCGGCGGCTTGGGCGGTGAGAATTTTCTGCACCTTGGGATCGCCCTTGGTGAGTTTTACAAAACTTTCCTCTTCGTCCACGAGGTCCGGCGGGCCGATGACATAAAGCGTGTCGCCGGCTTTGGCCATTGCGCGGACGAGGATGGGGAGGTCCGTCGTCCAATCGTACGGCACGCTTGCGCTGCCGGCGGCGGCCCCGGCGGTGGCTTTGAATTGCATCGCGAGGCCGCTGGCTTCGTCACGTCCCAAAACGGAGCGGGCACCAATCAACTGGCCGTGATGGTTTTTGCCGGAGGCGTCGGTGGCTTTGCCTTTTTCAAAATCGCAGGCGAGCATCAACGCGGGATCATTGGCGGGGGCTTTGTCGGCGTGGAGCGCGGCGACTTCGTCATCGCTCAGGGCGCGATGATAAATTCGCACGGTGTCGATAGTGCCGCTGAAGGTGTTCGGACTGCGATAGGCGCCCACGGGGCTGCCGTCGTCAGAGCCGATCTCGAGGCCTTGTAACGGCGTGCTGGCTATGAGACCGGTGGCTTTGCTGTGGCCGGCGGGTTGGCCGTTGATGTAAATATGCATTTGTTTGTTGGCATCGAGCACGCCGGTGACGTGCACCCATCGCCCGCCAAACTTGCCGCGGGCGGTGACGCTGGCGAGATTGTCTTTTGCGCGAATGAGAAATGCTGGCGTGCCGTTTTGCATCACCAATGCGAAACCGTTTTGCGGGCCGCCGCGGGCGAGGATGACTCCGCTGGGGCGCTTGGCATTAACCCACGCGGAAACGGTCAGTGCTTTGCCGGTGGGATCCATCGTCCTGGGCACGCCGAAGCTAACCATTGCGGCCTTTGCGGCAGGGCGCTTGGGTTTATTGGCGGCGGGCGGCGGGGCTTTTTGAACGCGATTGGCAGCGAAGAGTTGATGCTCGAGGACAGTGGTCCACTTGAGGTACTGCGGTTTGCGACCGAAGCCGTAAATTTTTTCCTGATCAAAAACCAGCAAGCGTCCCGAAGGCGCGAAACGGCCGGCTTGATAATAGCCCGCGTGACCGCCGGCAAAGCTGCGACCGTAAACCCAATAGCTGCGGTGGAACCATGTGTCATCGAGAAAACCGGTGGGGCAAAACACGTGCGCGGTGTCGCCGCCCTGTTGGCCGCCTTGCCCGGCGAAGTCGCCGGTGTGCGGGCCGAGGCCGATGCGCTGGCCTTCGCGGTCGAATTTTTGCGACTTCATATAAATGAATTTGTCATCGCTCGAAAGAATGTCCGGCAGGCCAACGGGCATTTGCAAAATCTGAATTCGCTCCTGCAAATTTTTGTTCTCGCCCGGCTCCTTTTCGTCGAGCACGACCTCGATATTTTTTTTGCCGGTGAAAGCATCGAGCGCAAACCAGCGCATTCCGCCATCGAGAAAATTGGAACGACCGGCCACGAAATAAATTTGGTCATCGCGAATGAGCACACTGCCGTGCACGGGCCAGACGCTTTCGAGCTGTTCGTAAGCCATCAGTCGGCGGTCCTCCGGCGCGGCACGGAACCGCCACGCCAACGCGCCATCGCGTGCGCGCAGGCAATACACCCAGCCATCGGCGCTGCCAAAATAGGCGCGCCCGTCGCGAATGCTCGGCGGCGAATCCACGCGCCCGCCCGCGGTGAAGCGCCACAGCTCCTTGCCGGAGGTTGCGTTCAGCGCGACGACTTCGTGGGCGTCCACGCGGGCGACGAAGAGTTTGTTTTCGGCAATCGTGACGGCGCTGAGTTTGCCTTCCAATTGTGTGGCCCAATTTTGGGCAAGTTTTTCGCCGACACTATTTTTTGAAAACCCGCTGCGCAGATTGTCGTGCCGGTAAGTGGGCCAATCGCTTTCGCCAATGCCGCCGGTGTCGGTGGCCTGCCCGAAGGCGGGGCCGCGCTCGAGGCGGTTGGATTCGATGACCTTGCCCAGCGCGCGGGATGGCGAGGCGGAGGCCAGCGCGTTGAAGCCAAACAGTTTGGCCTCCGGATAACACGCGCAGTTGTGCGGCGGGGCGTAGGTCAATCCATTGGCGGGCATCACGCCGTAGAGACAGCCGCCGCGGACCCAGTGATTGATGTCCCAGTTTTTGGTGTCGGGATCGATGAACTCGATGCCGGTGCGCGAGGGCATCAGGAAATTATCTGTGGCCTTGGCGATGTAACAGCGGTGATGGAACCAGTAGGTATCCACGTTGGGCGGAATCTCGACCCTCACTTTGCCGGTGCGCAGATCGCGTCCGGTGAAGATGCCGCTGTCGCGGCCACTGGTGGTTGGCGCACTCCAAACCATCCCGCGCATCACCAGCAAATCCTCCGGGGACTGGTAACCGCCGCGAGCGTGCGGCGCCTCCCAAAGTTGCTCGCCGGTTTTGGCGTCAATGGCTTTCATCGTGCGATCGCCGCCGGCGTAGAGCACCACGCCGTCGTGGCTCACCAGCTTGGGGCCGAAATTAAACCGCACCACTTCTGGCAAAAACGACTTGCCCGCGTTCCACGCCACATCACCCGAGGAACGATTGAGCGCCACTACTTTTTCGCCGTCGTGAAAAAACACGCGATGTTCATCGGCCGTCATCGTCAATGGCGCGACTTTGCTGTTGTGCCCCCAAATGCGTTTGCCGGTCACCGAATCGTACGCCTTTACCTCGCGCTTTTTTTTGTTCCACGCGAAGTCGCGCCGCACGCGCGCCTGATCGCCGGTATTATGAAACGGCAAAAACGAATTGAGTTCCCATTCCTCTGTGCTTTCCAAAACAAAAACCTGTCCGCCCTCGACGATGACCTCCTCCGCGCCTTTGCTGCCGGGCAGTTCGTGGATGAGTTCGCCGGTGGCGGCATCGAGCACGCTCACCGGTTCATCGACGCCGAGCGTGATGTACACGCGATCCTTCACCGCAACCAACCGCCGCGCCAATTGCGTGGGCCCGCTCTTCAACGGCCACAAATGGCTGTGCCATTTTTTCATCGGCTTCTTCCAAAGAATCACGCCGTTAAACGCATCGCGCGCCACCAACGTCCAGCGTGCGGGCAATTGGATGGACACGCGTGAGCCTTCGTCCATCACATAAAATACCCGCCCGCCCGTGGAAACCAACGCGCTCATACTCGCCATCCGATCGTGATGCCGGCTCCAACGCGGACTGCCCAGCCACTGCAAATGCCGCGGTGGCCCGACTTGTTTATCGTGCGCCACCGCGTTGCCACCGGCGTCGTGGAGATAGTGCGTCCATTCGTCAATGTCCTCCGGGCGCGGCTTGGTTGTCGCCTTCCATTCGCCGCCGTTCTTAATATAGGCAACTCCTTCCGGCGCGAGCACGCGCAACACCTCCGCCATCGGCACGGGGCCCAGATTTTCTGCCACCAACAGGTTTACCATATTGTCAATGTACGGCAACGAATTGCCAGCGAGGCGGTCAATTGAAATCGCGCCGTACACGTCCGCCGCCCTCACCGCGGCGCGGGCCTTGGCAACATTAGCCGGATTGGCATCAAGGCCGTGCACTTGAAATCGAGAATTGGGCCGGAGCGTTAAAGTGAGTTTGCCATCACCACAACCGAGGTGGACGACGAAGCCGCCTTTGAGGTTGAGCGATTGGGGGATGCTTGGCGCGGCGTGCGTTGTGGAAATCAAAATGAATCCGGCCAACATCAATCCGGCAAGAATTCGAATAGGTTGCATCTGGTGATTATGCCGCGCGCGCAGGAAGACACAAGCCTTGCTTGCCAGCGCCGCCGCCAACGCCGATGCTGCGCCGCCGATGATAGCTTATGATCGCCAAAGGCTCGGCCTGGATTACGACCGGTTTCCCGGAGGCATCTTTAATCCATCGCTCGCGCAACACGCCGATGCCGTCTGGGGCATCGCCCGCTGCGAACCGCATGATCAAGCTGCGCGCAACGCCGACAAGTCGTTAAATTTTTTGCCGATCCAAGCCGTGCTTTTTCGGTTGGACGATTCGCTTGCCGTGGTCGAGGCACATTACGATGTGCGCTTTGAAAATTTCCCAAACCTCCCGTGGCGCACGGAAGATTACCGATTGTTCGTTTTTCAAAATCAACTTTACTGCACCCACATCCTTTGGGTGCAAGGCTACAACATTGGAATGGCCCTCTCACGCGTTGATGTAGCTGCACGCACAATCTCGTTGATTCGCCCCATCACAATTGAGGGATTCGAAATCCAAGGCATTGAAAAAAACTGGGTGATGATTCCCCGCGCGGACTCGCTCTATTGCCTTTACAGTTTTTACCCCGAAACCACGCTGGCGAGTTTGGCCGATCTTGAAACCGCCTGTTTTCGATTGGTCAATAAAACAAAACTCCAACCTCCGGCCAACGGCCTCGCCGATAAAATGATTTCCCTCAGCACCGTCCCCCAACGCATCGGCGAGGCACGGTATTTATTAGTGCACCAAAAGGACGACCAAATGATTTATCGCGATTTTCTGGTGCGTCTCAATTCCGAAACCCTCGCGCCCGAAGCGATCAGCCAAACCCCCGTCATCACCGGCGGCGACTGCGAAGGCTTTTGGCGCGGCTATCTTACAGTGTATTCGCTGCTCGTGCAGGGCAACCGCGCCGTGGTCAGCTACGGCGAAGGCGACCGCTTCGCTGGCATCGCCACCGCGGCGTTGGAGGATTTGTTGTTGGTCCCGATGCTGCCCTTGCACCGATAGGGATGTGCTGAAATCCGCGCTTGTTTTTTGAACATTGGAAACCTACCCTCCGTCAATTGAACACGCCGTTGAAATCACTGGCGAACAAACGTTAACATGAAAAAAACACTCATCATCATGGCTGGATTTCTCACCACCCTTCTTGGCGCGGCGGATCTCAAGGTCGGCGATGCCGCCCCGGATTTCGCACTCCAAGGCAGTGACGGTAAAACCTACAAGCTCTCCGATTACAAAGGCAAACAGGCGGTGGTGATCGCTTGGTTTCCCAAGGCATTTACCGGTGGCTGAACGGCCCAATGCAAGTCGTTCCGTGCGAACGGCAATGAACTGAAGAAGTTTGATGCGGCCTACTTCACCGCCAGCTGCGATCCCGCCGATGGTAAAAAGGGCAACATCAATTTCGCTAAATCGCTGGAGCTGGATTATCCCATCCTGAGCGATCCCACCAAAACCACCGCCAAAGCCTACGGCGTGGTGACGGCCGCGCGGCCATTCCCACATCGGTGGACGTTTTACATCGGCAAGGACGGCAAGATCCTGAAGATCGATAAAAAAGTAAAAGCCGGCCAGGACGGCGCCAATGCCGCCAAGACACTCAAGGCTTTGGGCATCGGTGCGAAGTAAATTGAATCATCAATTTAACGGAAAAGGCCCGCCATTCAGCGGGCCTTTTTTTGTGTTACCCGGAAAAATGAGGGCCATTAAATCGTCCAGCCTTCGCGGTAATCGCGGCGGATGTATTTGGCGGCTTCGGGAGCGTTGGTGGCTTTTAAATGATTCGCGTCCCATTGCAATGTTTTGCCGACGCGGTAGGCCACGCTGCCGAGCAGGTTATGCTCGATGAGGCTGCCGGAGTATTCAAAATTGCAAGTGGTGGGTGCGCCGGTTTTGGCAGCGTGAATCCATTCCTGATGATGGCCCAGCGATTTGGTAATCCACGGCTTGGGCGCTTTGTGGTCGGCAAATTTTTCTTTCGGCAGCAGAATCCGTTTGCCGTAATCGGCGAGCAACATTCCTTTGTCGCCGACGAATAAAATGCCGTTAAACCATTTGCCCAAGTCCATACCGGTGTTGATGGTCGGCCGGTCGCGTTTGCTGCGGCCGCCGTGGTACCACACGACTTTGACTGGGGCGCGATGCGGCCCTTTGCCTTTACGGGCGGCGTGTTCCCACGTGACGCGCATCCACGGCGGGCACGCGACGGGGTCGGCATCGGGCCCGTGCGCTTCGCAGGTGAGTGGCGTTTTGAGATCCAGCGCCCACCATGGGAGATCGATGAGGTGGCTGCCCATATCGCCGAGCACGCCGTTGCCGTAATCCCAGCGGCGGTTCCAGTTGAGGTTGCCGCCTTTCCAGTAACCTTGATTGTGATCGCGATCGGGCGCGGGCCCCTGCCATTCGTCCCAGTGAAACCAATCGGGCGGCGACTGGCGTTCGAGCACGGGCGCGCCGATGGGATTGATGGTGCGGCTGCACCACACATGCGCCTCGCTGACATTGCCGATAGCGCCGCTCTGCACCAGCTCGACGACGCGCCGATAATTATCGGTGGCGTGAATTTGCGTCCCCATTTGCGTGGCCACACCCGTCTTGGCGTAGGTCTCACGCATCACGCGCGCCTCGTGCACGCTGTGGGCGAGCGGTTTTTCGCAGTAAACGTGCTTGCCCGCGCGCATCGCAGCCACGGCGGCCAGCGCGTGGCAATGGTCGGCGGTGCTGACGGTGACCGCATCGATGGATTTGTCCTCCAACAATTTCCGCCAATCAAAATACGCCTTGGCCTTCGGATGTTTTTTTTGCGCTGCGGCGAGCGTTTGGCCGTTTACATCGCAGAGCGCCACGATGTTTTCCGAGGCCACACCGCGCATATTCGCCGAGCCGCGTCCGCCTGAACCAATGATGCCGATGTTCAGTTTTTCGTTCGGCTTATCCTTAGCCGCGCCAAGCAAAAGATTGGGTGCGGCGGAGCCCACAAAGCCGGCGCCGATAGTGGTCTTGAGAAAGGTTCTGCGTTTCATAGTTTATTGAGTGTGTCAGGGAGAATTGTGCCGCCACACGGCAATAGCATCAAGGGCCAAAGTGCTTGATGGGGACGCGCTACCGCGTGTCCAGACCGACGCACCATCTTGTCTTTTGGCGGTGGCTGCCTTGGCCAAACCAACGCGGGGCTTGACAGGTGTGTGAGTACGCGAGTTGATGTTTCCACGCAATTTGATGAATCAAGGCACATCTAATTCTGAATATCCAAATTCCGGCGAAGACTTGAAAGGAGATTCACAGGACCAATTTGAATCAAATTACACCGACCCGGTCAGTCCTGAGGAGGTCAGTTCTTCGCTAGAAACCAATCAGCAGGTAGACAAGAAGCGCGATGAATTGAATATCAGTACCGACCCAACGATGCTCGATGGGTTGAAGGCTTCCGACGAATGCTTACGCAATCAAGCAAGCCACGAGTTTAATCTACGATACCGAGAATACATCGCATTCGCGGCCCGCAAGTCGGGCCTAAACGATCAGCAGGCGCTGGACATCGTCAACACCGTGCTGGAAAAAGTCTTCCGGAAAATCACCCAGTACACCAAACATAAGGGTCGGTTCCGCAACTGGCTATGGACGGTAACCAAGAGCACAGCGATTGACGTCCTTAGAAAAAAAATACCCGTTGAAACCGAGTTGGAAACGGGTGGGGTTTCTTCGGTCGAAGAATTTGAGGAATGGTGGAGGCGTGAGGAAATTCGGTATCTCACCAAAACTACGCTGAAGAGAATGCGTGATGTGCATGGGATAAAAACGAAGCGGCTCAACATTTTTCTTGAATACGCTGGGCGGGGCAGGAGAGCGAAGGACGTGGCGAAGGAATTTCAAGTTGCAGAAAACGCAGTGCGCCTTACCAAGCATGAGTTGATGCCGATTTTTGAAAAGATGGTAAAGATCGTACATTACGAGGAAGCGGGCGGGGGTGCGTAATTTTTTGGCCGCCAACCTCCCAGCCTCCCTGTTTTTAAGGTCTCTTCGGTTGTGCTGAAATTTTTTTGAATTTCACCAAATGTTTTGGGTTTGGATCCCCGTTTATGATGGCATATGAGCGAAGTTATAAATGAATCCAAAACCACAAGCCCCCTCCTGGTTCGAAACGTGAACGAAGCTCGGCAGTTGCACGGGGAATTCGACGCGGTCATCAGCGTGGTCAGCAACCCGGGCAGTCTGAAGTTTGCGCATCCCAATCATCATCGGGAATTTTTTGATGACATCTGTGAGGACTTCCATTGGGGGCGGGAACCGCGCCGGGAACAGGTGGAACGGATTCTTGAATTCGTCCGCAAACAACCTGAGGGCACGCGTTTTCTCGTCCACTGCCAAGCGGGCATTTCTCGCAGCACCGCCACAGCGCTGGGGGTGTTGGCGGCGCTGGGCTGGGACGAGAATGAGGTGGTAGCTCGGCTTGCCGCCGATCATCCCGAGGGTCGTCCGTTTTGGCCGAACCGGCTGATTCTCCAACACTTTGACATAGTGTTGAAAACCGGGCTTGGCGCCGCGGCCAACCAGTTTTTGGCCGGGCAACCAGACCGACTGCTAGGGCGGCTGGCAGTTAGTGAGCGGAGGTCCGTGTGATGAAGTTTTGCGAACCGATCCTCGCCGCCGAGCCGGGAGATCTGTGTTGGGCTTATTGCGTCGGCGCAATCCTGGGCCTAATCTGGCGGATTGTCAGAAATTACTACAATTTTTAACCCAAAACAAAAGGAACAACATGAAAAACAACAAGACACACATCACCGTTCTCCTGGACCGCTCCGGATCGATGGAGGAAATCCGCGAGGAAACCATTGACGGATTCAACTCCTTCCTTGCGCAGCAACAGCAGCAACCCGGCAAGGCCGCGCTGACGCTCGTGCAGTTCGATGACGTCGATCCATTTGACATCATACACCGGTCCGCGCCCATCGGGAAGGTCCCCAAGTTGAATCGGGAAACCTACGTGCCCCGCTCCGGAACACCACTACTGGACGCCATCGGGTACGGCATCCGTAGTTTGGAAAAGTCCCTCGCCCGCAAGCCGGAATCTCACCGGCCCGGCAAAGTCATTATGGTCATCATCACTGACGGCCAGGAAAACTCCAGTCGTCGTTATACCAAACAAAAGGTGGCGCGAATGATTGAGGAAAAGCAGGGAGAAGGCTGGCAATTCGCCTTCCAGAGCTCGGACATGGCATCCATCAACGACGCGATGGATTATGGAATCAATCGCCACTCGACACTGTCCTTCGACAAGACTCGCGCAGGAACGGCCATGGCGTGGAACTCCATTTCCTCGGCCATCTCCAGCTATCGACAAGGGGGGCGCGAGGAGGTTTCCTTTCGCGATGAGCCTGTGGATTCACCCAGCTCAGCCTCCGACTGGAATTCGCTGCACAAAAATTAACCGGATCCAACAGGTCGCGGTGCGTCAGTTTCTCTCCGGCGCACTGCGGCCGGTGCGTTTGAATTCTTCGAGCTGGGTTTTGAGTGTCTGGGCGCGCTCGGTTTCTTTGAGGTACAAATTGGTCGTCTCGCCCGGATCGGTTTTGAGGTTGTACAATTGTCCCGGCGCGCCGGGCGCGTTCTCGGGCAGGGCAAACTGTTTCATGCCCCATTCGCCGCTGCGGTGGTAGTTGTTGCCGCCGGAGCCCTGATGATCGAGATACTTCCAATCGCCATGGCGGATGGCCAGCGCAAGGCTGATGGTTTGGTGCAAGGTGTATTCACGCACCGGCTCGCGGCCACCGAACAGTGCGGGGAGTAGATTAAAACTATCCTCACCGGCATTGTTGGGCAGCTTGAATTCCGTGATCGCAGCGGCGGTGGCCAGAAGGTCGGTCAGGCAAATGGTTTGATCTGCCGTGTGGCCGGCGGGGATGCGGCCGGGCCAGCGGGCAATGAATGGTACGCGATGGCCACCTTCCCATTGATCGCGCTTCACACCGCGCCACGGACGAGCCCCATCGTGTTGGTGATCGCGTCGCATGGCGATGGTGGTGGGCACCTCGGGGCCGTTGTCGCTGGAGAAAATAACGAGCGTATTCTTGGCGAGACCATGCTGCTCCAGCGTCTTCATCAGTTCGCCGACAATGTGGTCCATTTCAAAAATGAAATCGCCATGCGGCCCAGTCTTTGTCTTGCCCTTGAACGCGTCGCCAGGAAAGGACGGTAGATGCACGGCCTGCATGGAGTGAAAGAGAAAGAACGGTTTGTCGGGGGATTCCTTGGCGTGTTGCGCGAGGAATTCCTGACTCTTCTTAAGGAACACCAGGTCGACCTCTTCCAGATCGAAATCCGGCGCGATCATTCCAGGGCGGTTGTCGCGTGAGTACGGATGCTTGGGCAGCGGCCCGCGATCCACAATGCGCGTGGGTGGTACGGGAATTTTATCGCCATCAATATAGGCGTACAGCCAATCGGTCGTCGGACACGAGGCCGTTCCAAAAAACCGTTCGAAGCCGTGATCCAGCGGCCCGCCTTTGATTGGGCGCGCGTAGTCCATCCGCTGCACAGCGGCCAATCCGTTCTGGTGGATGGGCTTGCCCTCCTTATCAAAGGCCGTGAGGCCCACGTGCCATTTGCCAAACATGGCCGTGGCGTAGCCCTGTTGTTTCAACAAACTGGCCAGCGTCATCCGGCCGGGATTGATTAGGCACGGCCCGCCCACGCCGGTAAACACTCCGCGATAATTCAGCCGAAACGCCATGCGGCCGGTGAGCACGCTGTAGCGCGTGGGCGTGCAAACTGTCGAGGGACTGTGCGCGTCGGTAAACCGAATGCCCTCCTTCGCCAACCGATCCAGATGCGGCGTGGGCACCTTGGAGTGCGCGTTATAACAGCCGACATCGCCGTAGCCCAAGTCGTCGGCAAGGATGAACAGGATGTTGGGTTTGTCGGCGGCGAAACCCAATTCACCACAGAGAACACAGAGGAACACAGAGAGAAAAATTGGAAAGCGGCGTGCTGGGACAGCTTGCCCCACCTCTGTGCGCTCTGTGTCTCTGTGGTGAAAAATCACTTCAATATTTTCTCCAACCCATCAAGATTTTCCCGCAAGGCAATCTCTGCATCCGTATCACTGCGATGATCGAGAATGCCAATGGGCCCCGTGTAGCCGGACTTGCGGATGGTGGCGATCATCGCCACCTCATGCTTGCCGCGACCAAGCTGGAGAATCTTCGGCTGCGCGCCATCGTTCATGCCGTTGAGGTTCAGGCAATGGAGATACGGTTTCATTTGGTGCAGCGACTTTTCCCAGTCGGCAATGTGGCCGTGGCCATGGTGGAGGTTATAAACGATGCCCACATGTTTTGCATCGTGATGTTTACGCAAATATTGGCACACCGCCGCGAGATTGGCCGGTTCACCGCTCCAGCCGCCGTGATTGTACAGCCCGAGTTTGCTGCCCATTTTTTTTGTGCGCGCCACGAGCGGCAAAAGTTGTTTCGCCGCTGCCGCGACTTTTGCCTCCTGCGAACTGCCTTTAGGCGAAGGGAACATCGACCAGATTTGCGGTGAGATTTTGTGCTTCTCGAACAGCTGGAACGCTTTTTCGTGAACAGCCCAGAACGCGAAGAATTCCAGACCGTGTTTTTTGTACTGCAGAATCTCCTCCTCAAATTCCGGTACATGCTTCGCCCGCCAATCATACGCCACCCGCTTGAGTCCCAGCCGCTGCAACATCGCCGCGCGCTCGGCCGGCCCGCGCTGCTTGGCGTCGAAGGGGACGATGCACCACGCGACTAGTTTGTCTTTGGCGAAATTGTCCGCCGCATTTCCCCCGACACACAGGCCGGCCAGTAGAACGAAAAGGATTCTATTCATCGGTTCATGATGGCCTCGATTTCGTCTGCTTCGATCGGCACTTTGTCCATCAGGTTCACGGGGCCGTCCTCGGTGACGACGATGTCGTCTTCCAAACGCACGCCGAATCCTTCGTCCGGCAGATAAATGCCCGGCTCCACGGTGAGCACGGTGCCCGGTTGAAATGGTACATTTAGATTTCCCACATCGTGCACATCTAAGCCCAACGGATGGCCGAGGCCGTGCATAAAATATTTGCGGCAGGCCGGGTTTTCCGGGTCCTGTTTCTTCACCTGTGCCGGCTTAAGCAGGCCGAGCTTGAGCAGTTCCTCATTGGTGTGCGCCTGCGCTTCCTTTTGCCAATCCTTTTGCAACTTGCCGACGGTGGCTCCCGCGATGCTCGCCCGCAGCACATTGAGCACGGCGTTGTACACCTTCTTTTGCCGGCGCGTAAATTTGCCGCTCACGGGAATGGTGCGCGTGAGGTCGGCGTTGTAATTGGCGTAGCTGGAGGCCACGTCCATCAACAGCAGTTGCCCTTTTTTGCAGACCTGATCGTTTTGCAAATAATGCAGCACGCAGTTGTTTTTGCCTGCGGCGACAATCGGGGTGTAGGCAAACTTGCCGCGGCGCTTGATGAATTCCCGTGCCAGCTCGGCCTCCACTTCATATTCGGCCACGCCCGGCTTCACAAACCGCAGCGTGCGGCGAAAGCCTTTGGCCGTGATGTCCACCGCCTCCTTCAGCAGCTCGATCTCCAAATCCGTTTTCACCACGCGCAGTTCATGCAGCAACGGCGCCAACCGCCGGTAGGTGTGCAGCGGAAAATCTGCCTGACACTGCTTGATGAAGCGCACGTCACGCGTCTCCATCTCCACGTGTGCACGCTTGTACTCGTTGCTGTTCAGGTACGCGCTCTCCGCCTCGCACATTAGCGACCGGAAAATCACCGGGAACTCCGAAAGCCATTGCACATTCTTGATGCCCGAGATCTTGCGCGCATCCGGCTTGCTGTGTTTGTAGCCCTCCCAAATCTGCAGATGCTCATTCGGCTCGCGCACAAACAAGATCTCACGCTGCTTCTCATCCGCCGCATCCGGAAAGAGCACCAAAATACTTTCCTCCTGCTCAATGCCGCTCAGGAAAAACAGATCGGCATTCGGCTGCATCGGCAACGTGCCATCGGCATTGGTCGGCAGCACATCATTGGCATTCACCACCGCCAACGCCTTTGGGGCCATCTGCGCCGCCAAGCGTTTGCGGTTCTCAGAAAAAAGTTTCGATTGAATCGGTTTATGTCGCATGGGAATTGGAGGCAACAGAGTGCGCGAAAGGGTCCGTCACGGCAATCTTTTCAGCGCGACCGCATTGTCAGGGCCGGATTTTTTCCGCGGTGCGAATCAATTTTTCCAAGGCCAGATCGATGGTTTTTTCGCCGGGGTGCCCCACCCACTTGTGGCGGATCACACCTTGATGATCGATAACGTAAAAGGTCGGCGTAGCGGGGTGATTCCATTGGCGGACAATCTCCCCTGAATCGGCGAAGGACCGCCAATTGAGTTTTTCCTTCACCATCACGGCCTTCAGCGTTTTGGGTTCGTGCCGAAACACATCCACGCCGAGCAGCGCGAAGGGTTTGCCTTTCAGTTGGTTCACGAGCGACCGCTCGTGGGGCCAATGGGCCCGTCACGTGAGTCAGTATTCCATCCAGAAATACAGCAGCACGACTTTCCCGCGATACTCACTTAGCTTGAAGGCGCGGCCATCCTGATCCTTGCCCTTGATGTCTGGCGCCACTTTTCCCACGGACAAATGACGGATGCCTCGCAGTTCCATCTGAGCCTGAGCGGCCACCGTGCCGCCGCGCGGGGTTTTCACGTCGGCAAATTTCGTGGCCTGTTCAAACAGCGTCTCAATCTGCTTGGCCAATCCGTTCCGATGGCGCTGTTTCAATTGCGGAAGATAGTTTTCGCCAAACACCTTGTTGCTGAACTCGACCATTCCCGGCCGATCCGCGGCCAGCTGCACTGCACGAAGCCGGTCATTCAGAAAACGCGCCAACGCCAGACACGCCAGCCCTTGTATTTCGGGGTGGGCATTGTCACGCAGGACGGCGCGCAGGAATTTTTCGAATTCCAACCGGTATCCATACCGCATCCGGTCGATGACCGGGCCCAGCTGATCGCTGTGCAGGTGATCACGTAACAGCAGGGTCACCACCTTGCTGGGCGAATTATCCGTGATCCCCACGGGGATGGTGGCATGATTCATTTCCCACGCAATCTGCGACGCCGAGTCGGTTGAGCCGATGGCTTGAATCGCCTGCCGAATGGCCTTCAGGGCAATCGGATCTTGCGGATGCTTTTCCGCCAAGGCCAAAAACCGCGCCGGGAATTTCCCCAACCGCTCCACATGCAATCGACGTTGCTCATCGGTTTTCGCCGTACGAATGCCGCCGCTCGCCGGACCGTATTCTTTGAACAACGCGGCGTATTGCGCGGCCGGCGTGCCCGTGCTGGCTGGGCCACCGTGCGCGGTCATCGTAAGGGCGAGAATGATCCCCCCGATTATTCCAAAAACAAACTTCATGCGACGGTCTTCATTATTCCCATGATCGGGGCACTCGAGCAACGGTTTTCAACATCCAACTCGTCACCGATCCGGCGTCTCGTAATCATGCCGCTCGCGCGGGTCGTCGGAGAGGTACTGCACAAACTCCCAGTCGTTGCCGTCCGGGTCCATGAAATAAACGCGCACGCGGTGCGGATGACGGTTTGGCACGGTCGAATCTTCGTAGCCCGCCGCCTGCATTCGCGCGCGCAACGCCTCCGCGTCGGCCACTTCAAAGGCCAAATGATTTACCCCCGGCTTGCCGGTGTACGGCTCCCAAGGCTCGGCCGGTTCCACCGTGGATTGGTTGAGTGCCAGATACGTTTCGTCTGTGCCCACATGCACCCACCGCGTGCCATCCGGATCGCGCCCATCATATCGAATGCCGAACTCCGGAAACGCCGTCTGCACAAACGCCAAGGTCGCGTCGAGGTCGCGCACCAACAGATTCGCGTGTTCCAGCCGGGGATTCATGAGGCCGCCACCAGTGTCTTGTTGCGTTTGCCTTTGCCTGAAAAGGTCACTTGCAATTCCACATCCAATGCCTCCGCCACTTTGCGCAGCATGCTGAGTGAATGCCCTTCGTACGCGGGCGATTCCAGCCGACTGATTTGTTGTTGCGACGTGTTCAGGCGTTCGGCCAGTTCCTTTTGAGACAAGCCCGCTTGGCGGCGCAGTTCGGCCAGTTGCAGCGCCACATCCCACGCCGCACCCGCCTGCTCAAAGCGCTCGGCAAATTTCGCATCCGTCATTTGCCGTTCCAAGTATCGGTCAAAATTTGTTTTCTTCATGTCCCATTCCTTTCCTGCCAATCCACCATCCGCAAATGGGCTGTGCGCAACTCGCGTGCCGGAATTTTCCGGCCCTTATTACGCACTCCATGCACCGCCACGATCCGCCGCCCTTTCATAAAAAACCAAAACACGCGCGTGTTCAGTTTCCCAACGTGCCGCAGCTCAAACAACCCGTCACTCAACGCCTTGCTTAAGGGCGGCCGATGGTTTTTCCGATCACGCAGCTTGGCCAAACCGGCCAGAACCGCCGCATGATCTCCGGGATCCGTTCGCGCCAGTTCTTCGAGAAACGCCTCCACTGGGCTTTTCCCGTCGATTGTCTCGTAAAACTCTACGCTGAAAACCATGTCACAGCAACATCAATTTTGATGTTAACCCATTAACCAAACGTTTCCAAATATTGCCCGATGAGTTCCTGCAGAGGCGGCGGTTTGGGTAGGCCGAGGGCGGCGGCGCGTGTGCCGTCGACGGCGGTGGGCCAGGTGTCGACGATGGCTTGGATGCGCGGATCAAAGGCGTCCTCAATCGGCCCGAGCGTCAGACCGCGTTCAGCAGCCACCTCGGCCAGAACGGTTTCGGCCAGCTCCGGCGTCACCTGATGCGCGGGTAGACAGTAGCCGCGGTCTTCGCCCAGTTGTTCGGGAGGCATTTCGTGCAGCGCGATGAAGCTCTCCACCACGGTGCGAAATCCGGTCATCGGATGCGGCTGCTGCCGATGCACCGGCAGCGCGCAGGGTTCGCCCTTGAGCGGTTCGCGAAACATGCCACTCGCCCAGCCGGACGCCGCCGCGTTGGGGCGACCGGGGCGGATGATCACCGTTGGCAGGCGCACAGCGCGCCCGTCAAGATGTCCTTTGCGCACATGATCATTGAGCAGCAACTCACAGATCGCCTTGGTCATGCCATAGGTGGTGCGCGGGGTGTGCTTGGTGAGATCGCCCACCGGCGTGGGCATGCCTTCGCCGCCAAAACTCGCCACGCTACTGGCAAACACCACGCGCGGCTGGCCGGCCGCGGCACGGGCCGCCTCAAAAATATGCCGACCGCCATCGAGATTCACCCGCAGCGCATCATCGTAGCGCTCTTCGCATTCGCCGCTCACCATCGAGGCGAGGTGGAAAATGGAAAAACTCGCCGCGTCCCCGATGGCTTCCTCAATCACCGCGCGCTCGGCCACATCGCCTTCCATCCGCCGCACCGGCGCGGCGGTCGGGCCGCCGCCAAAATGCGCGTCCAATAGCACCAGTTCCTCGATTGGTTCTGCGCTACCGGAGGCCCCGATCAATTCCCCGCGCGCCAATAACGCCTCGGCCAATTGCGATCCCAAAAATCCGCCGCCGCCGGTAATGATAATTTTCATGCGCCCTCCTGTTCTTCCAACCCATTGATTGCCTCAAGATGCGTGAGCAAGCCGCTGTGATCCATGTCGCCTTTGCCGCTCGCCACCATCGCGGTGAACAGCTCGTTGGTGAGGCGCGTGATCGGCAGGTCCAACCCCAGCCGTTCGGCCGCCGCGAGGGCGTTCTTAAGATCCTTCACCTGAAACTTGGCCGGACCACCCGGCTCAAACTGGCGCAGCACCATGCGTTGCCCGTGCTCGCTAAGAATCCGGCTGGAGGCAAACCCGCCCTGCAAGGCCTCACGCACCTGCGCCCGATCCGCGCCGCCGCCACCGGCCAAGATAAACGCCTCACTCACCGCGCCAATCGTGATGGCCACGATCACCTGATTCGCCAGCTTGGAAAGCTGCCCGCACCCATTCGGGCCCACGTGCGTTCCGCGACCCATCGCGGCAAAGACCGGCTCCATCGCCGCAAACGTCTCCGCCGCGCCCCCGGCCATGATGGCTAGTTCACCGGCCGTGGCGCCCTTGGTGCCGCCGCTCACCGGCGCATCGAGATACGCCACCCCGCGTGCCAAGTGCCGCTCGGCATGATCCATCGCCTCGTCCGCGCCAATCGAGCTCATGTCAATCCGCGTCGCCCCTTCAGCGATGGCCTCGGCCACGCCTTGATCGAACATCACCTCCGCCACAGCCGGGCCATCGGACAACATGGTGATCACCACGTCCGCGCCCGCCACGGCTTCCGACGGCGTACCGGCCACGGTCGCGCCATCGGGCTGCAGGGCCTCGGCCTTGGCGGCAGACCGGTTCCAAACGGTCAGGTCAAAACCGGCCGCCATCAGGCACCGGCACATCGGCGCGCCCATCAGGCCCGTCCCGAGAAATGCAATTTTGGGTGAGGATAATTCTGTCATTTTAAATTTTCAATCAACGGACTCGCAGGCTCGTCCCTCCACCAGTGCGGCCAACTTGACAAGCCCATGGAGGGACGAGCCTGCGAGTCTGGGCCTTTCAATTCGAGTCATTTTTTAAATTGGATTTTGTACGTGGAAAAGTCTGGTTCCACGAAGTGAAGTAAACGCTCTCCCTCCTGTTTTAACTCCGCCTTGACCTTCGCGGGCAGCGGAGCAAACGGCTCCATCACAAGCGTCGCGGTCTTGCGCGCGCGTTCCACTTTCCACATGCCGGCCACGCGGCCATTTACCAAATAGGTGGCGCGCACGAGAAGGTTTTTGCTGACGAGCGCCGGCCGAAAGGCGTCATCCACAATGCGCGTGCGATCGGCATGAGACAGGATGAGATTGTCGAAGTCCGGAATGAACCGCACCGGCGCAGGCGTCTCCGCCGCCGGCCGCGGTGCACGCGGCAAATCAAACAGCTCCTGTCCTTTCTCGTTCCGAAACACTTTCAGCTTCGGCCGTAATGTCTCGAAGACCTCGCGCAAACCGGTACAGCCGGACCATGTCTGCGCATCGGCCGGCGTGGCGGGCCCGAAGGCGGCCAGATATTTTTTGACCAGCGCCACGCGATCCTCCGTCATCGGCACCGGCTTGCCCAGCCAGCGCTCGGCCACCAGCCATTCGGGCACATTCGTATAGCCCCACGGCGCGTCGGTGGGCACCTGCACTTTGGGCACATTCAACCGCACCGCCACGGCGGCAATCCGCGGATGCGCCTTGGGGAATTTGGCTTCGAGATGCGCCACCAATTCGCTGAAAGAGCGTGGTGCGTTTGCGTAAAAAGCGTGACCGGTTTTCAGAATCGCTTCCAGCGGCGCACCGCCCAGCGCCTTGGTTTTGCTCGGCGGAATGCACGCGGCCAGCATGGGATGTAAGGTGCCGCGCAGGGCGCAGTAATCGCGCGTGGTCATCAGGTGCACGGTGGCGCGCATCAGGGTAGCGCGCACCACGGATTTGCGTTTGAGAAGTTTGATGAGATCGGTGCGCGAGAACTGTTCCAGCCGCGTCCACAATCCGACGAACGGCGGACGCGCCTGTTGCGCCTGCATGCCGGCTAATCGCTCAATGGCTTTGAGCGGCGACACAGTCTCGCGCGCCAACAACATCTGCCGCGCCAACAATGCGCGGTTCAGATCGTCACGCGTGAGAAGTTGAGTGCTCACCTTACAGGTCGCCGGCGCGATGCTTGAGCAGGCTCACAATGCGCTGGGCCAGCGGGCTCTGTTGACCGCGCCACAGAGCGCCAATGCTGACGGCCGGAAATCCCTCGAGCGGCAACACGCGCACGCCCTTGGGCGCCTTGGCGCCGGGCATGGCAAGACTGAGGCCGATGCCGAAACCGTTGGCCACATAGGTTTCGATGAGGTCGATGGAGTTCAACTCAATGCCAATCGGCCAATCGATTTTGCGCCGGGCGAGTTCCTGCTGAAACGCGCGGCTGATGCCCTCGATGGCGGGCAGGCTGATGAGTGTTTGCGCGATGCGATCCTGGCCGAGGATGTCGTCGACGGACTTGATCTTCATCTTGGTCGGCACCTGCAGCACCATTTGCAGCTCGAGCAGTTTCTCGGACTTCAATTCGGAGGGCGGCTTGGAGCCGAGCACGGTGACGCCGAGATCCACCTCCGACGCCAGTAGCCATTGCTCGATCTCCGGCTGGATGCCCACGCGTAGGCTGGGATGGAGTCCGGGAAATTCCCCGCGCGCGGCGTTGAGAATATCCGGCAGATGATCGCGGAAAATGGTGCTGGAAGCCGCGATGCGAATGGACTGCGCCACGCCGCCGCGAATCTTGTCGCTCATTTCCTCCAAGCCCTCGAAGAAGGGCTTCACAAAGTCGTATAGCTCTTTGCCCGCCGGCGTCAGCTCAAACGGCCGCCGCTGAAACAGCGCGATGCCGAGATCATTTTCCAGCTGGATCACCTGCGCGCTGACTGCCGGTTGCTGGATGCCATACGGCATATTGCGCACAGCACCGGAGATGCCTTTGTGCTTGGCGACATAGTAAAACAGCTCGAGATGGTGGATGTTCATTTTGAATTTGGAGCCGGCGCCTTGTAGGCCGGATTGGGCACGGGCATTTTGGCCTTCATGGTTTTCTGCCAGGCCTGCAGCTTGGCGCGGAGTTCGGCAGTCTTGTTCGGTTCACGCGCGGCGAGGTTCTTCTGTTCGCCGATGTCGTCGGCCAAGTTGTAGAGCTCGACCTTGTCGTGGTGATAAAACTCGATGAGCTTCCAGTCGCCGTCACGGATGGAGGCGCCGGGTTTCCAGGAGGACCCGTGGTAATGCGGGTAATGCCAGTAGAGCGTGCGGCGGCCGGCGTCGTTGCCCCGAAGCTGGCTCAGGAGGCTCTGGCCGTCGGCGTGCAGCTTGGGTTGCGCGGGTAACCCGGCAAGATCGAGCATGGTGGGAAAGAAATCCATGCTGACCATCGGCTTGTGCGACACACTACCGGCTTTGGTGACACCCGGGGCGCGAATGATGGTGGGCTCGCGAACCCCGCCTTCGTATAGCCAGCCTTTGCTCGCGCGCAACGGCAGATTGCAGCCGGGGCCGATTCGCTTGCCGCCGCGCGTACTGAGGCCGCCGTTGTCGCTGAAGAAAATGACTACGGTATTTTGGTCGAGCTTCAGTTCCTTCAATTTGCCAAGCAACGTGCCGACACTGTCATCCACCGCCGCGACCATCGAGGCCAAGGCAGCGTTGTCCTGCCGCATCCGCGTGGAGCCCTCATGCTCTGGCTGCGTGGGTGTCTCGCCTTGAAACATTTTTTCAGCCTTGGCGTTGTAATGCGCGATACGTTTTTTGTACGGCTGAATGGGCGTGTGAATGTTGTAGTAAGACAGGTACAGAAGGAACGGCTTGCGCGCATCGCGTTGCTCGAGGAATTTGACCGACTCTTCCGTGAGGCGTTCGGTGAGGTATTCGCCGGGCTTGTTGGCCTTGAGCGCGGGATTGGTCCACGGCGCGTAGTACCCGCCCGGAGGCGAACCACGGTGGTGGCCGCCGATGTTGATGTCGAACCCCTGATCCTCGGGCCAATGGCCTTCACTGCCGAGATGCCATTTGCCGGCAAAGAAAGTTTGGTAACCGTGCGTCTTCAGCTGTTCGGCGATGGTCACCTCCCGATGCGCGAGATTATCGCGGTCACTCGGATGCAACAGCTTGTTGGTGGCTTGATTGCTCTGGCCGGGAATCCAGTCGGTGATGTCCACCCGCACCGGATGCCGCCCGGTCATGATGCTCGCGCGCGTGGGGCTGCACACCGGACAGGCCGCATAGCCCTGCGTAAATCGCATGCCACTGGCCGCCAACCGGTCAATGTGTGGAGTCTCATGAAACCGACTCCCGTTCACCCCGATATCCGCCCAGCCCATATCATCCACGAGCAAGAACAGAAAGTTGGTTTGCTTGGCAGCCGTAGCGGAAATGGAACTACAGAGGATACAAAGAAAAACCGAAACACGAACGAGGGTTTGCACGGGGGCACCCTACCCGCTCCCTTGCCCGCTGGCAACGACTACCGATAACGAGCCGTGAGCGCTTTGGCCAGGGCCTCGTAGCCTTTGACTTTGAGGCGGGCGACCTGGGCCTGATCGCTTTCTTCGCGATTGAGTCGGGCGCTGGTGGCGGTGTCATCGTACGCCTCGGGGATGACAAATTCCCAGGTGCCGGTGGCCACATCGATCACGGCTGCCTTGAGCCGGATGCGGATTTTTTGTTTTTCATCCGGCACCATCCGGCCCACGACCGGCACCCACGAAATGATCTTGGTGCCGTGCTCTTCGCGTCCGCTCTCCAACACGCCCCAGTATACAATCAACGTCTTCGCGCCCGCTTTGGCTGCGGCCAGGCGCAGTGATTTATCGAGCGGCTGCTTGGGACCTGGCGGCTGCTCCCGATAACGCCGGTCTGTTGTCGGCACGCCACTAAGCGGCACCACGGAGTACAGAGGCTCCAGCGCCTTAAGCATGGGATCATCCGGGAACTGCGCGCCACTTTGCACGACCACCACGCGATCGCCGCGCCGCAACGTCACCTTCGCTTCCGCCTCCAACGCCGCGGCAATATCGGCCTCCGTGATCTGTTCATCGGCCGCCACACCCAGCACTTCGAGTTCGCTCAACTCGCCGCGGTACATCCATGAGCCGTGGTAGTCGCTATTGGAAATCGATCGCGTCTGGCAGCCAATGGTGCAGGCGGCCACGCATAGGATGAGGAGCAGTGGTTTCATGATACGCTAGTCCAGTTTCTCTTTTTCGTAATCACTGGGCAACACCCAGCCGGTACGGATCTTTTCGCCGCGTTGATATTTTTCGTAGAATTGATCCCACATATCAAAGGCAAACCCGTATTTCTCAAACACATCACCCCGGCCGAACATCCGCGGGTCCCCCTGTTTTTTAAGCTCGGCAAAGAGTTGTTTTTTCAACGACGCCTTGAGCGCGGCCTGCGGCTTGGAGTCCGCCAGATCCTTCACGCAATCGCGATCGGTCTTCACGTTAAACAATTCTTCCGCCGGACGTTTACCAAAGTTAAGCTGCCAATATTTGTAGTTCCCTTCACGGCGTTGGTTGAGCAACAGCGTTTTGATCGGACTGGCGTCGGTGTTCAGATAACCGGTCTCCGGATTGCCCACAGGCCAGCGGTTGGGCTCGAAGTTGTGCAGGTACAGATGATCACCCTTGCGGATGCCGCGGATGGGGTAGCCTTGATTGTTCGGTCGACCGACATCGTGGCGTTCCTTGCCCAGCACCACGTGATCGCGCGAGGCAATCACTTGACCGGATTTCGGCGAAGCAAAAATATCAAACAAACTCCGGCCGCTCATCGGCTGCATGAGAGGCGCGATCTTGTTCACGCCGGCCGCCTGCAAAAAGGTCGGCGCCAGATCGGTGAAGTTGACAAAATCAACCACCGTGCGATTGCGGCCCTGAATGCCTTTCGGCCAACGGATGGCGAGCGGGATGTGGTTCGAGTAATCATACGCCTGCCCTTTGCAACGCGGAAACGGCATGCCGTGATCGCTGGTGGCGACGATCAGCGTGTTGTCCAGTTGGCCGGCCTTCTCGAGCGCGGCGAGGATGCGGCCGAGGTGCCGATCGTAGTGCTCCACCTCAATGGCGTAATCGAGCATGTCGCCGCGCGTCTCGGCGTTGTCCGGCCAAAACGCGGGCACGTGATCGATGTCCGAAAGCTTCTTGCCCATGCGCAGTCCCACGCCTTTCTCGTAAGCGCGATGCGGCTCGTGCGTGCCGAACCAAAAACACCACGGCTTGCCCTTGGCCGCGGTCTTTAGAAACTCCTCGAAGTTGCCCGCGTAATCGCGATTGCTCATCGCCTTGGCCGGCGGTTTGGCAAATCGCTTGTTGATGGGCGTGCCGGTGATCAACCGCCGTTTGCCATTTACATCATTGGCAATGCCGGGCCCCCAACCCTTGCCCGTGCAAGCCGTCGTGTAGCCATTGGCCGCCAGCACCTCCACGAAGCTGCCAAACTTGGCCGGGAACACATTCATATGATTGGCCGCCTCTTCCAACTGCCACGAGTAACGCCCCGTAAGAATGGTCGCCCGGGACGGCGCGCACTTGGCGTTGGGCGTGTACGCGCGCGTAAACAAAATGCCCTCCCGCGCCACGCGATCAAACGCCGGCGTCTTCACCCATTGGGAGCCGTACGCGCTGGCATCGCCAAACCCCCAGTCATCGGCAATGGCAAAGAGGATATTGGGGCGCTCTGCAGCTTGGGTATTCGTGGAACCACAGAGGACACAGAGGAACACCGAGAGAAAATAAAACGCGGATCGCATGCGCTGGTGATACGGTAATTCGGCGGGTTTGCCAACGCCCTTTCGATCTCACGCAGAGACGCGGTGGCGCGGAGGTTTTTAGTAAGGGACGAGGGGGAACTCGTCCCTCCCGGGGGGGGGCAAGTTCCACCTTGCCCCATTTCATTTTCTCCGCGGCTCCACGGGCGAATTTGAATAAAACCTATTTCCCCGGAAATGCTTTGGGGGGCGCAGCGATGTTTTTCGGCAGCTTGCCAGTGAGCGAGCGCAGGAAGGCGACGATGTCCGCGCGATCTTCCTTGGACAAGTCCTTGCCTAACTGATGCGCGGCCATGCGCTGCACGGCGTCCTCCAGCTTGTCCGACGAACCATCATGGAAGTACGGGCCGGTCTTGGCGATGTTCCGCAGGCTCGGCACTTTGAAAAACATTTTGTCGGCCTTCTTTTTGGTCAGATCAAATCGGCCCTGATCTTTTTGGTTGGGCCACGGCTTCTGCACGCCGAGCTTTTGGTAGGCATTGCCGCCGAGCAAATTGCCCGTGTGACAGGCCACACAACCGATCGATACAAACTTCTTCAGCCCGCGCAATTCCGGCTCTTTCAACGCCTTGGCCTGACCGGCCAGTAATTGATCGAACCGCCCGGGCGTCACAAAGAGGCGCTCGTAGGCGCCGATCGCGTTGCCGACGTTGTCGTAGGTGATGGCCGGTTTGCTTTTGGGAAACGCCTTTTGAAACAGCGCTTCGTAGCCATCGATCTTGCCGAGCTTGGCCACTACGGCCTCAGCCGAAGGCATCGCCATTTCGCCGCCGGCCAGGATCGGCCCCTTCGCCTGCTCCTCCACCGTCGGCGCGCGGCCATCCCAAAACTGCGCGAGGTGCATGAAGGCATTGAAGCTCGTGGGCGAATTTCGACCCGTGCGATGGTTATCAAAGCCCAGCGAAAATTTCTCGCCATCCACGCCAAAGCCCGTCGTGCTGTGGCAGGAATTGCAGGAGATGGAATTATCCCGGCTCAACCGGTTCTCATGATACAACGTGCGGCCCAGCTCCACCTGCGCACGCGCCACCGCATCTTTCGGCAGCTTGGCTGCCGTCAGAGGTTTACCAAACACCGGCAACAACGCCTTCACAGCGTCATCCGCCACCGCGGCCAACGGGGCGCTGCCAAGCAACACGGGAATCATCAGGGAACGAATGATCTTCATCGCCGCGAAGGGTAGATGAGCGGCCAAAAAATGCAACCTCATGCGGTGCCGCTGGCATGAATACAAGGACGAGGGGGAACTCGTCCCTCCCCGAGAGGTGCAAGTTCCACCTTGACCCCATCTTCTCCGCGTCTCCGTGGGCGCCTAAAGAGAAACCTTGGCCTCTGGGCCTCTTAACGGTTCAATCCCGCACCACATATGGCCGCCGAACCTCAACTTCAACGCGTGATTGGCCTGCCGGGCGCGGTGTTGCTGGGGCTGGGCTCGATCATCGGCACGGGCGTGTTTGTGAGCCTCGGTATCGGCGCGGGCATGGCTGGGGCTGCCGTGCTGCCGGCCATTGCACTGGCCGGTCTGGTGGCCATGTGCAACGGCCTCAGCAGCGCGCAACTGGCCGCCAATCATCCGGTCAGCGGCGGCACCTATGAATACGGCCATCGTTGGCTGAATCCATCGCTGGGTTTTGTGGCCGGCTGGATGTTTCTCAGCGCCAAATCCGCCTCCGCCGCCACCGCCGCGCTGGGCTTTGCCCTGTACCTCGCGCCGGATCATCAAATGGCCGTGGCGCTGGGAACCGTGGCGCTCACCACTGGCGTCACCCTCACCGGCATGCAACGCAGCAACACGGTGAACGCCCTCATCGTGGGCGCCGTGCTGCTGGCCTTGTTCGCCTTCGTGGCCCTGGGCGCGCCGGCCATTCGCGCGCATCCTGAGCGCTGGCAAACCGCGCTGCAGCTCGATCAATTGGATCAACTCCTGCCCGCCGCCGCCCTGATGTTTGTGGCGTTCACCGGTTACGGCCGCATTGCGACCTTGGGCGAGGAAGTCACCGAGCCGCGCCGCACCATTCCCCGCGCGGTCATCACGACACTGGCCCTCAGCATGCTGCTCTACATCGGGGTCGCCTGGGTGAGCTTGGCCAATGCCGGAAATGAATTTGTTTCCCTCGCAAACATCGCCGAATCCATTGCCGGCTCCGCGCTCGGCAAGGTGATGCTCGTGGCAGCGGCCATCGCGATGGTGAGTGTACTGCTCAATCTCGTGCTCGGCCTTTCGCGCGTGGTGCTGGCGATGGGGCGGCGTGGGGATTTGCCCAAGGCGACCGCCCACATCCACGACACGTCCCGTGTGCCCACCGTGGCCACGGCAGTTGTGGGCGGGCTGATCGCGGCGCTGGTTTGCCTCGGCGACCTGAAACTTACCTGGACCTTCAGCGCCTTCACCGTGCTGGTGTACTACGCCCTCACCAACCTCTGCGCCCTGCGCCTGAAACCGGAGGAACGCCTGTACCCCACTTGGACTGCCTACGCCGGCCTCATCGGCTGCGGATCGCTGGCGTTCTTCGTGAATTGGAAAGTGATGCTCGCAGGGCTGGCCCTAACCGCGATTGGGCTGATTTGGAAAATGCTCTTCAACCGCGCTCCCTCGATTGATCGGTAGGCATGGTGTCGATATTCAATTGCAAATTTCTCCATCTATGAAACCACGTGTCAAACTGGCTGAGTCAACCTTTACAGGGGAAACATTATCTCTCGTCGAGCACGATGGCTCGTATTCGATCTCTCTGGATGGCAAGGAGTTGATGCATTCTCGGGCCAACGAATCTGAGCTCCTACTCGGCAGCTTGGGTGTCGCTCGATTGAACGATGAGGCGGGCGAGCGGGTCTTGATCGGGGGACTTGGGCTTGGGTATACCCTCAAGAGCGTCCTGGATTCGGTCGGGAATAAACCGATCGTTGAGGTAGCCGAAATGATCCCGGAAGTCATCGAGTGGAATCGAACCTACTTGAAAAACCTAAACGGTTCGCTGCTCGACCATTCACAGGTGGAGATTCGAAGAATGGATGTGGGCCGTCTGATTCAGGAGGCCAAGCCCAATACCTATGACGCCATTTTGCTGGACGTTGATAATGGGCCCAATGCCATGGTGAGTGAGACTAATGCATCTCTCTACTCCAAAAACGGAATCCGATCCATCTGTAGGGCATTGAAGAATAGTGGGCGACTGATCGTGTGGTCGGCTGGGCCGGACCACGGATTTGAGAAGCGTTTGGAGCGAACCGGACTACGGGTAGAAGCCGTCCGCGCCAAAGCCCACGCAGGCGCCAAAAGCCATTCTCATTTTCTCTTTGTGGCTGACTGTTAGCCCTTAAGCATCACGACAAACGTAATCGTGAGGAATCGCTGCTCCTTAATTCCACTACGCCAGCAGCGACTTCAACCTACCTGAGCTGTCGGCGAAACGGTCTTGTTTCAGGCCGAAGGCCTGCATTTGAGTGAGCCAGAGATTGGCGAGCGGCAGGCCTTGCTTGGGGTTCACGTAGTTGCCGTTCACCTTGGCGACGGGGCCGGTGGTCTCGGAAAGGTTGAGGTGCGCGCCGGTCTTGAGGCGGCCGCCGGCGCTGCCGGCCACAATGATGGGCAACGCGCTGTACTGGTGCGTGGCACCGTCGCCCAGACCGGAGCCGTAGGTGAAGAGCGTGTTGTCCAGCAGCGAGGTGCCATTGGCTTCCTCGATGGCATCCATCTTTTCCAGCAGATAGGCAAACTGCTGCATATGGAACTGGTCCACCCGTTCCAGGTCCTTGATGAACTTGTGCTGGTTGTGCGACATCTGGTGGTGGCTGCGCGGTTTGTCGAACAGGCTCTCGTACAGATACGGCGTGTCCCAGCGTTCGGGGCCGACCATGAAACTGGCTACATTGGTGAGGCCGGTTTGCAGCGCCACCACCATCAGATCACCCATCAGGCGGATGTATTCGCCACGCGGCAAATGCGCATCGACCGGCTCATCGAGCTGCACTTTCTGCAACTCGGATTTCATGCGCTCCAGCCGGTCCACCTGCACCTCGATGGTGCGGATGGACTCGAAATATTCATTGAACTTCTGCTGGTCCGCATAGCCGAGCGCGCGCTTGAGCGAGCGCGCATCCTCCAGCACGAGGTCGGTGATGTTGCGGTAGGCCTGCAGTTCGCGTGTCCCGAATAGACGGCGATACGCCTTGCGTGGATCGCGCATACTCGGGGCCACGTGCTCGGTGTCGTACCAGGAAATGTTGTCGAACTGGATCGACTCGCGGTTGTCCTTGTGGCTGTTGCTGCTGAATTCCAGCGTGCGGAACGGCGTGTGTTGACCCAGCTTTTCAGCGAGCACATGATCCAGCGTGCGCGCCTGCGGATAGGGCGAGCGCTTGACGCTGAAGGGCGCCGCGCTGGTCAGGAAGCAGGAGGCACATTGCGCGTGCACATCGGTGCCCGGCTGAAAATCGCGGTCCAGCCCGGTGATCAGTGTGACCTTGTTCTTCATCTTAGCCAACGGCTTCAGCGTGGCCGTCAGTTGCAGCGGATGCGTGCCCACCTTCAGGTTCGCAGTCTTGAAGGACTCCTGTTTATTGCCGCCAAACTTGGGGACAATCTGCTCCGCTTCCCCCGGGAAAAACGAACGCCGCACCACGCCGATGGGCACATAAAAAAATGCCGCGCGTTGATCGGGTTGTTGGGCCGACTGCTGCCCCGCCGCCGTCCCGAGGCTCTCCAGCCACGGCAGGGCCAGAGCGGTCCCGCCCAGCCCCTGCAAAAATGCGCGTCGCGACGTGTGCTTCATTGGCGATTTATTTATCAGAATCCAACAGCTTGGCCGAGGCTGTTTTTGCCAGCGGCCAATTCGTTACTCAAACAGCGCGGCCACCGGTTTTCCGAAATCGGTGATGGGGACGGGGCGGGAGCTGTCGAAGAGTTCCTTGTGAGGGTGCACGCCGAGGGCGGCGTGAATGGTGGCGTGAAAATCGGGAATGGAGACGGGGGCCTCGATGATTTTCTTGCTCAGTTCATCGGTCACGCCATAGGCACCGCGGTGTTTCAGACCGCCACCGGCCAGCAACAGACTGAAACAGGTGCCCTGATGTCCGCGGCCGCCGCGGCCGTCGTAAGTAGCGGGACGGCCGAACTCGGTGCCAACGGCGATCAGCGTCTTGTCCAGCATCCGCTTGGCTTCCAGATCGGCAATGAGCGTGGACAGGGCGTGGTCGAGTTCCTTGATGAGCAGATGCTGGTTTTGCTGGCCTTCGTTGTGGGTGTCCCAGCCCGTGCCGTTGATGAAATTCAGATTGTGCGACACCTCGATAAAGCGCACACCGGCCTGCACGAGCCGCCGGGCCAGAAGACAGCGCTGGCCGAATTCGCCGCCATAGCGGTTGCGCAGCTCGGCGGATTCGTCCTTGAGTTGAAAGTGCCGCATGAAACCGGGGCCGGCCAAGCGGAGGGCCTCGTCCTGCGCCGCGCGATATTGGGCAAGAACGGAGCCGGCGGGGATGCGGTCGGTGAGCGGCTCAAGCAGGCGCTTGCGGCGTTCGACCCGGCTGGGCGTGACGTCCGTGGGGCGCGAGAAGCCGGCGGGACCACTTTCGGTATCGACGAGATAAACGTAGCCCGCCTTGGCGCCGAGATAACCGGGACCGCGGCTCACGTTGGGATACCCAATGAGCATGTAAGGCGGCACCTTGGGATCGGCGGCGCCGAGCACGTGACTGGTGATGGAGCCAATCGAAGGATAGGTAATGCTGCCGCTAATGGGCCGGCCGGTGTGCACGAAATTGGTGGCGAAGGCGTGTTCGTCAACCAGCTTGTGGTTGATGGTACGCATCACGGTCAGGCGATCGGCGAGCTGGGCGGTTTGCGACAGGTGTTCGCAGAACTGCACGCCGGGGACGGCAGAGTCGATGGCGGCGTATTCGGCGCCGGCGACCTTCGGCGAGGCCTTGGAATCCCCCCGCCGTTTGGGATCGAAGGTATCGATCTGTGACATGCCGCCGCCGAGCCAAATAAAAATAACATGCTCAGCCTTGCCCTGGGGCATGGAAGCAATGGGGGCGGCCGACAAGGCTGTCGCGCCCGTCATGGCGAGGCCGGTTGTTTGGAGAAAGTGGCGGCGGTTCATGGCGTGTACATCCATTCGGGTGAGTTCAACAAGGCCCAGAGAGCGTCTTCCATTCGCACGCGCCAGTCGGCGGTCAATGCATTCGTCGGCGGATCGCCTCGGCGGGCCGCTTGCTCTTTTTCGAGCGCGAGGGCATTGGCCGGACCATCCACATGATTCGACCAAGTGACGTAGCGTTCCGGTTCGCGTTTGCCGGGCTTGGGCGACACTCGCTCCGCCTTGGGGATGACGCGCGTATCATAGCCGGCCGTGAGCAGTTTAGTGAAACGCGCTTTTTCCGCCGCGTTGGGTTTGCGCGTCAGCAGGCGCAGAAAGAGGCGGTCGACAAGCTGCTCGACGCTCTGCCTCTCCAAGGCCAGTTGGGTCATGCCGTGGCGGTCGCTGAGGCGCGTAAGCCAAGTACCCATCACGCCATTGGCGAAAATCGCGGGTTGCAGAATGTTCGGCTCCGTTTCACGGAGACTGACCGGATCCTGCCGGGCACCGCGCCAGCCGAAGGTTTCCAGCACGCTGGTGACGGCGGTGATACGCGGCAGCCCGAGGCTGGGCCGGTCGCGTTCATTGGAGGTCGAGGCCAGCATCCAGGATCGACGAGGTTTGCCGAGGTTTAGCGCGATGGCGACGTTGCGAACGCTGTCGAGATCGAGGTTCACCGGTTCGAGATCGAACGGCGTGCCCGTGGCGTGGAAAACGGAATCGACGATTTGCTCGGCCTGCAATCGGCGCGGCGCGGGAGACACGAAGAGCGGGCTGGTCTCGGCGAGGACGGGATCGGTGGCGCGTTGGTAGGCGTGCGAGTTGAGGATCAGCCGCGAGATGGCGTTCACGTCGTAGCCGGATTCCACGAAGCGATGGCCGAGCCAGCGGAGCAACTCCGGATGGGACGGGCCGGACTTTTCCCAATCCGAAATCTCCGGCACCAAGCCGCGGCCCATGAGGCGTTGCCAGATGCGGTTGACCATCACCTGAGCGAAGCGCTCGTTTTGCGGCGCGGTAATCAAGGTGGCGAGCCGGTCGCGCGTGTTCTTTGGATCCTCGGCCAACTGATCCGCGACCGTTTCCTCGGCAAACCGCGCGAACGGCCAGGCGGGCTGGATGATTGCATTCGGTTTGAGGCTCACTTGAATCAAGGGCTTGCGCCCGCCCTGATGCAGGCGGTCGGTCGGCACACTGCTGGTAATGGGCAATTTGACCGACTCCCGTTTCAGCAAGGCCGCAAGTTGCAGGAGATCCTTCTGCTTGGAGACATGGGCGGGGGCGTCGTGACAGCGCGCGCATTTCATTTCCACGCCCAAAAACGCCGAACTCACAATGATGCCCTTGGCCGCCATCGGCAGGTCGTTCTGAGTCGCGGTGGCAAACCCGGCGGGACCACCGAAGCGTTCGCTCCCCTCCATTCGGATCAGCTCAGTGACGAAGAGGTCGGCCGGTTTGTTGTCGAGTAACGATTCGTAGAGCCACCAGCGAAACGGGCCGGTGTTGTTGAGCGTCGGATTGATCAGGTTCGGATTCTCGGCCAACGCATCGAGCCAGTAGCCCATCCAATGATCGGCCCGACGAGGATCATCGAGCAGGCGGTTGATGGCCTTGGCGCGGCGCGTTTCGGGGGTGTCGGCCAGAAACGCTTTCACCTCCGTCTCGGTCGGCGTAAGACCGATCGTGTCGAGGCTGGCCCGGCGCAGAAAGGTCAGGTCATCCGCCAACGGGTTCGGGCGGAAATTCGCCACATCGAACTGCGGCCAAGGCGCGCCGGATTGAATCCAGCGCTTCAGGATTTCAACTTCCGCCGGCTTCAGCGGCTCCCCTTTCGGCGGCATGATTTCGTCCTCGTCCGTGGCCGTGATGCGATGCATCAAGGCGCTCTCCGTCGGCTTGCCTCGCACGATGGCGGGCCCATCGGATTTGCCGCCCGCGAGCAAGGACTGGAGGTCATCCATCCGAAGACCGCCCTTGGCCTTGCCGCCTTGATGGCAGTCGTAGCAATGCTGCTCCAGAATCGGCCGCACCTCCTTGAAATAGTCCACCCCGGAATCGCCGCCTTGCTTCGCTACGCCCGCGGCCGTGGCAATGCGGGCGCCGATGAAGTGGTCAATCGGGTTGTTCGCGGGAAACCCAGCGGGCAATTCGGGAACGGAAACAGGCTTCACGCCAGCCAGCCAAGTCTTGGCCGCCTGACGGCGTTTGGTCCAGTAACCCGCATGTTCCGCGCGGAGGTCGGCGCGGGCCTTGGTATTCACGCGGGCAAGCCACTGGCGACGTTCGGCCTCGTAAGCCGCCCAGCCTGCGTCCGTGTAAGAAACGCGGCGTTCGCCCGGGCTGAGGAGCGACCAGTGTTCGCTTCCCGCCAATGAAACGGCCACGACGGTTTCGCCTAACTCGGGCCGGTGCTTGTTCTTGCCGGTCATCCCGCCCAGCAGCGTCTCCAAAATAACCAAGTGCTCGCCGCCCTTGGTCTCGAACGTAGCCCAAGCATCCCGATTGCCCGGCGGCGCGAAACGAAAATCAGGGCCGAGGTCCAGGTACTTGTCCTGCGCCGAGAGCAGGCCGTGCCCTGCCGGATCGCCGGGGCGTTGGCTGGTTTCGAGAAGTTTTTTTCCATCAACCATCAACCGCGCCTTGCCGCGGCCGCGCAACAGCAACCGATGTTTCCCCGCCGGCAAACGCACCAACGCCGAGGCTCGCACCAGCGACGGATTCGCGCGCTCCCCGCGCACGCCCGTGGCAACGTATTTGTGCGGTAGTTCGAACAGGCCGAAGACAGGGGCTTCGAACGATTCGGTCACCTGCGGCGCTTCCGGCCAGGCATTGGATTGGGCAACGCCATTCTCGCTGACCTGCACCAGCACCTTGCCCGCCGGCAACATCGCCCGCGTGACCGGCGGGGGCGGCGGGACGTAACGGTAGCGGCCCGCGATTTCTTTCGGCTTGAGCACGCCACGATAAATTATCAAGTCATCCACCCAACCGTGAAACGAACTGCCCCCGGCGCGGGTGTAGCCGGTGCCGATCACCAGATCCGCCGCATCCTGAACCGGCGGCAAGTCGGTGTCTCCGCCCATGTCCCAGACACCGGCCACCGGTTGGCCATCGATAAATGCCCGCAGACTTCCGCGGCGGCCGAACGTGTATTGCAGGGCAACATGATGCCAGCCGCTCGCCGGCACCACCGACTTGCTCCACCAACGATGCCATTCCGGCTTGCCCGTGTCGGGCTGGCGGGTGGTAAAGAGCAGGCCCAATTGCCCGCCCCCAGCGGTGCCTTGAAAGCGGATGGAATAATTCTGGTTATGCTCGCCGAGTTTCTCGTGCTTGGGCGAACGGCCTTTGCCGAACAGGTAGGCGATGTTGCCCTTGGCGATGGAGCGAAATTTCACCCAAGCCTCGAACGCGAACGTCTCGCCCGCGCCGAACCGCACGTTGGCGTCGCCGCCGCGCGCCTTGTCCGGCACCACCATCCAACCTTCCTGCCCGGTGAAAGCCATAGCCCGGTTGTCCGCCTTGAAGCCCGGATACCGCGGCGGCCGCGGCCCCGCTTCCGGTTGGCCGGTTTTCCCCTGCCAAACTCCCGGCTCATCGCCTCCCTCAAAACTCCACTTGAGCACGGGCACAGCCCCATGGCCGACATCAGTCAGGGCAAAGACAAACAGCAATGCGGCGGGCAATTTGAAGAGTCGTCTCATGGGATTGCCAAGGTTGAGTATCTGACGAAAAACGGCCGCTCTCATTCAGTCCCTGCGCTTGGGCGCGGCGGCGGGCCGATTCACAAACGGCGCGCTTTGCACGACCTCGTGCAGGACGGTTTGCAGGCGGTAGCCATCGGTCACCGTGCGGTCGGTAATGCGGTCGATGGCGGGGGTGTCCGCCGGCGTGAGCGCGCGGCCAAGGGCGTAGGAAAGCGTGTGCTCGGCAAAGGCCCGAGTGAAGCGGTTCTTCTCGGCCAGAATGGCGTCTTTGAATTCCACGATGTTCTTGAATTCATGTTTGCGGAACAGTTTGCCGGAGGCATCGACCTCGCGACCGTTTTCGTAGGTGTTCCGCCAGCGACCGACCGGATCGAAATTCTCCAGAGCAAAGCCCAGCGGATCGAGCGTGGTGTGGCACGCGGCGCAATCGGCGCGTTCACGATGCACGGCAAACCGTTCGCGCACGGTGAGATTTTTCTCGGCGGGCTTGGGCTTCTCCAGCGGCGGCACATCGGCCGGAGGCGGTTCGGGGGGCGCATTAAAGATCACGCCGGCCACCCACGCGCCGCGCGTGATCGGCTTGGTCTCGTGCGGACCGGAATTCATCGTGAGCACGGCCGCGCTGGTGATCACCCCGCCCTGCCGCCGATCAGTCACCGGCTGGCGTTTGAACTGCAGGGTTACCGGTCCGCCCAACCGGCCGGACTCCGCATCGCCATACCATTTGCGCAAGCGCCCGGAGCGGTAGCTGTAATCCGAATCAATGAATTCCAGAATCGACCGGTTCTCGATCAACACGGTTTCGAAGAGCAACAGCGGCTCCATCATCATGTCCATCGTGGTCCGGTAATCGGGTGGGGCATAATAGAAATCCGGATACAACTGCTTATCCGGCACGGCCGAAATGATCCGGTCCAACTGCAGCCACTGCGCCGGGAAGCTGTCGCAAAACCGCTTGAGTTTCGGGTCAGCCAACAGACGGTTCACCTGCGCGCGCAGCACGGCCGGCCGGCTCAAGGAACCGTCGCCCGCCAGCCGCAACAGTTCGTCATCCGGAATGCTGCCCCAAAACAGGAACGACAAACGCGACGCCAGATCGTAGCCGTCCAGCGGTTCCGCGCCCTTGCTCGTCGCCGGTTGATCGTACAGGTACAGGAAGCGCGGCGAGGTAAGCACGGCCGACGACGCCTCTTTCATCGCGTCCGTAAACTCCACGCCCGCATCCAGCTGCGCGTGCACGTGTTTCGTGTAGCGATCCAGCAAGGCCCGCGGTACCGGCCGGCGAAAGGCCTTGGTCATGAACGGCTCCAAGCGCGCGCGCACCACCGCCTTGGCATCGCCCGTGGCCGGTGGCAGGAAAAACGTCTGCCAAATACCCACCGTGCGCCCGTCGAAATTCTGGCTCTGCACAATGCGCCGGCTCAGTTTGAAAAAGGCTTCCAACAAAAACGGCGAGAGCGACAGATGATCGCCGCGGTTGTCGAACCCATGCTCCGCGCGCGGATCCTGCGGGAACGGCCCCACCCCCGCCAGTCGCGGCTCAATGAGGCCCGATTTGCCCAACGGCCGGCTGCTCACCGTCACCACCTCCGGCATCTTCCGCTCCGGCCCGTTCAGTGCCTTGGCGAAATAGCCCGAGCGATCGCGCATCATTTTTTCCGGCAAGGGAAACACCGACACCTTCAGCCCGAGCAAATCCTGCACCGCGTTGTTGTACTGCAGCCGGTTCATCCGGCGGATCGGCGTGGGCGCAAAGCCTTCGGATTTGGCCAACGCCGCGCGCAGCAACCCGCGCAATTCGCCCACCACCGCCGCGCGCGCGGCCGGGGCCAACGCCGGCTTCGGTTCCGGCGGCATCTCGCGCGTCTCCAGCACCTCGATGAGTGTCTCCAGCCGATCCAGATCCGTCGTCAACGCCGCCAGCGAATCCAACTTCAGCAAATTCAGCTTCCCCTTCACCTTGCCCCCCTTGCCGTGACACTCCACACAGCGTTGCTGAAACATCGCCAGCGCAGTGTCGCCATCAAACGCGTGGGTGTTCCAAAAGCAACCGGTCATCGACAGGATTACGGTTGCCAAAATGTTTCGATGGGATTGCATGGTTTGCGCGTTTTGGATTCTCAAATTCATTCCACTATTCAAATGAACGATTGGAATCGATGAATTTCATTTCGCCTGCGCGGGTCGAAATTGTACGTGGGCGATATGAGACTTGTCACGCTTTTGGCCCGCGCGTATCGTTTCATTTATGAACCGTCGCATACAACACTGGCTCGTTGCGGCACTCCTCTTGGGGAGTGTTGGCGTGAGTTGGGCGTGCACTGTGCCGGTGTTTCGGTTTGCCCTCGAACAATGGCCGCCGGATCAGTTTGAGGTGGTGTTGTTTCACGAGGGGGCGTTGACCACTGCGCAGGCTGCGTTGCTGGAAAAAATTCAGCCAAAGAAAACCGAAAACACCACAGTCCCGAATATCCGCATTCATCAGGTGGACCTTAAGGGCCAGCCCGATGCGCGTTGGGTGAGCTGGTGGGAGAAAAATAAACCGGCCGAGGCGACCGGCCCGCGACTGGTGATATTTTATCCGGCCAGCACAATGATAATGACGCCCGTGTGGTCGGGAGAGTTTAAGGCGGATTTAGTGAGCAACGCGCTGCAATCACCCGCACGCAAAAAAGTGGCCGCGCAACTTGAGGCCGGCGATAGCGCCGTGTGGGTGCTCGTGGAATGCGGCGATCAAGAAAAAGATGCCGCCGCAAAAAAACTTCTGGAAACGCGCCTCCAAATCATGGCCCAAAAATTGAAACTGCCCGAGGTGAAAGCGCAGGACATTCAATCCGGCTACCTTTCCATCCGGCCGGAAGATTTGAAGCTCAGTTTTTCAGTCGTCACCCTGCGCGCTGGTGACACCGCTGAAGACGCCTTTCGCGAAACTCTTCTCAACAGCGAGGAAGACCTCAAGGAACTGAGCCATGAACCGATGGGCTTCCCCATCTTTGGCCGCGGCCGCGCGTTGCCCGCGCTCGTCGGCAAAGGCATCAACGCCCAAATGATCGACGAAGCCAGCGCCTTCCTCTCCGGCCCCTGCTCCTGCCAAGTGAAACGCCAAAACCCCGGCTTCGATTTACTGACCTCCGTCGATTGGGATCAACTTTTAGAAAACCAAATCCGCGCCTACGACGACCGCGCCCAAGCCAACATTTCCGTGGAAACGCCCCCGCCCAATTCCCCCAACCCGAAACCCGAAGCCGCTGGCGATCCTCAAGATTCCAAAACACCCGTTACCCCCTCGCGCCCCTTCCTCGGGTTAATCCCCCTCATCGGCCTCCCCATCCTCATCGCCGGAGGGTTAATCGTCTTCCTCGGCAGACAACCCGGCGACTAACCTCCAAGAATTCCCCCTTCAAAAATCTTGGCGTCTTTGAGGCTCAGCCGTTGAAATTGAGGCTCAGCCGTTGAAATTTTTCCAACAAACCCAAATATCCGATTTTTCACCAAAAACAAGTTGACCAGACTTGGTCTGACCAATATATTTTGAACATGGAAATCACCAACGTGCAGCAGGCAAAGACGCATTTGTCGCGGCTTCTTGAGGAAGTGCAGGCGGGCAAGGAAGTCGTCATTGGCAAAGCCGGCAAGCCCATCGCCAAGCTCGTGCCCATCGAGCGCGATACCTCCCCACGTGAGCTCGGGGGTTGGGAAGGCAAGGTGTGGATGGCCGATGATTTTGACACGCTGCCGCCCGAGGTGCTCAAGCAGTTTTACGAGGGCGGTCCCAATGATCCGCTGAATATCTATTTCAAAAAGCCGCCCACCAAATGAATCTGCTGCTCGACACGCACACGCTCATTTGGTGTTTCACCAACCCCGACGAGTTGCGGGCAGACACGCGCGAGGCCATTCGCGATGGCGCGAACCAAGTTTACGTCAGCGCCGCCTCCACTCACGAGATGGCCATCAAGTGCGCGCTGGGCAAACTCGAAATGCCGCCCAACCTCGACGCGCTCATGCAACGCAGCCGCTTTCAGGAACTCTCCGTGACCATTGCCCAAACCCTAGAGCTCGCCACCCTCCCTCTCATCCACAACGGCCCCTTCGACCGACTCCTTGCCGCCCAAGCCAAGCACGAAGGCTTTACCCTCGTCACCCGCGACCGCGACTTACTGGAATACCCCATCAAGACGATGGTGGCGTAAATAAACTAAGCTTAAAGTTCCACCCGTGCGCCGTCTTGTTTGGCAGACTCGAGACAGGCCATCATAACCTGTTGGGTTTGCAGGGTGATCTCGCCCCACTTGGGATCAGTCTCACCGCTGAGGACAAGGTCGCCGAAGTTTCGGAAGAGATTGGCTTCCTGCGCGGTTGGATGGGCATTGGCGTGCTCCTTGACGGACACAACGCGGTCGCGCTGTTCCATGTTGAAATCGCACACGTGCTGATTGCTCTCGGTGTTGCTTACGGTGTACTTCGCCTCGGAGCCAAAGAATGGCACCACGAAATCATCCACCCGCAGTGTGCCGTCCGTGCCGCACACGTGGGCCCATTGCTGATTGGCGGTGATGAAAGAGCAGTAGTAGCTAGCTGTGACGTCGTTCTCATAGAAGAGTTCGCCGGAAAATTCCACAGGCACCTGATCGGGGCTATCGCCACGCGCGGCACCACGGATCATGCGACCGCTCACGGCCTTGGGCATGGCGTATTCCATGGTCCATAGATTAAACCGGATGTTGTACCAACCGAGATCGCCCAAGCAACCGAGCGGCTCGAGATCGCTGTGCATGCGGATGTTGCCGGAGACAAAATCGTCGCCGCCATTAAAGCTGAACGCCGAATGAATGCGGCGCACCTTGCCGATGCTGCCGTCGGTCAATGTCTCGCGCAGCGCATCCAGCCGTTTGCTATGCATGAACATCACGCCGTCCATGAACTGCACACCGGCATCGTTGCAGGCGGCGAGTTGCGCCTCAGTCTCGGCCACATCGATGCCGCAGGGTTTCTCGCACATCACGTGCTTGCCGGCTTGCGCGGCCTTGATCACCCATTCGGACCGCACGCCGGTGGGCAGCGGAATATACACGGCGTCAATGTCGTCGCGTGCGAGCAGAGCGTCGTAGCCTTCCACCGCCTCGGCGCCATTGGCTGATGATGGCATCGGAACATGCGCGGAGCATTCATCGATCCAAGCCTGCGCCTTAGCTTTATCTCGGCTGGCCACGGCCACAATCTCGCCATTGCCGGACAATGCAACCGATTGCCAGTTTTTCATCCCGATCCAGGCGGCACTCAGGAAACCCCAACGACATTTTTTCTCGCTCATAATAAAAGTAAATCGGCGGCAACTCTCCCTGTGAGAAGCGGGTTTGGCAAGTGATTTGGCTAGGCATGCATCACTTGGCCGCCGTCGATGTTAATTGTTTGGCCGGTGATATTGTGGGCGTGGGGCGAGGCGAGATAGGCGGCCATGGCGCCAAATTCGGTTGGTTGCTGCCAGCGACCGAGGGGCGCGATAGTCTTGATCTTGGCCGCGGCCCAGTCCTCGTAGCTCTGGCGCTCGTCCTCGGGCAGTTGCTCCTGGCCGGCGGCCCAGACCGATTCATTGAGCGGCGTTTTCACCATGCCGGGCGAGAGGCAATTGGCGCGCACGTTGAAAGGCGCCAAATCCTTGGCCATGACTTGCATGAAATTGATGACCGCCGCCTTGGTCGCGCTATAGGGCGGATCGGTGGGCGATCCAGTCTGGGCGGCCACCGAGGTGAGAAATAGAAATGTCCCCTCGCCCGCCGCGCGCAGGCCCGGTGCAAACGCGTGTGCCGTGTGCACCATGCCCATGATATTCACCTCCAGCACCCGCGGCCAATCCGCCGGTTCGAGGTTCCAAAATGGAAATCCAAACTTGCCCGAGCCGATACCGGCCGCGCAGATCACATGCCGCACGCCGCCGAGGGTTTCTTCAAACTGCGCCGCGGCGGATTGCACGCTTTCGGCATCGGCAATATCGCCCACCACATAGTCCACCTCCAACTCCGCCGGCCAGTCGCTGCCGCGCTCGCTGCGATCAAACACGCCCACGCGCGCGCCTTCCGCCGCAAACGCCGCGGCAATCGCGCGCCCAATCCCGCTGCCGCCGCCGAGCACCACCACACCTTGGTCTGTGAGTTGGAGATTCATTATTCGGTTACGAGGTTTAATCCGGCCGCCGATGCCATGGCGGCTTGGCGATGATCGAAAGTACAAAACTCGTCCGCGCCCAAGGCCACCGCCGTGGCCACGTGCAGCACATCCAGCGTGCGGCAAAGCGTTTCGGAAGCATGCGCGGCGGTCAATGTTTCAGCACGATCAAATGTCTCGTTCCATTGAACGACCGGTTGAGTGAATACCGCCGATTGCAAATCGCTTTCCAGAATGGCGATCAATTGCGCACATTCGCCCTGAGAGAGTTCGCCGCGACCGCATTTTTGTTGAAATGCCCCTCGTATCTCCACGCCGTGCAAGCGCGTGAAAGGTGGCGAAGTCTGGGCATCACGAAAGAGCCGGATCGCAGTGGTGGTTTGCGGCTCGGACAGGTAAAGCTTCAGCAACACGCTGGAATCGAAATAGCGCATCACGCCCGCTCGGCACGGAGGTCATCCAAAGTGGCCTGTGAATCAGCCAGCACGCGCCCGCCAAACACGGCCTTTTGCCGCGCCAGAAAATCCGGCATCTCACGCGGCTGCCGGGAGGCAGACGAATCGTCATGGATAGCGCGCAGGAAACCATGTACTTGTTCCACCACCGAATCCGGCGCGGCCTCAAGTTCGGCCATTATTTTCTCTCGCGCTGTCATGTTCACAAGCTATCGCATTTTGTTCAGGCTAGCAAGGGCCGCGGCATCACGCTTCCGGCTGCAGGCCGCTATGTTCGATGAGTTGCGTGCGCAGGGTTTCGAGTTCGGATTCGGTGTACGCCGGGCCTTCGGGCAGGTTCCCCCAAACCGGTTGGGGCCAGCAGGCGTCTTCGGGGGTGCGACCCACGATGTGCAGGTGCAGTTGCGGCACGAGATTGCCGATGGCGCCGAAGTTGATCTTGGGCACTTGGCGTTCGGTTTTCAGGTAGGCGGAGATGGTGCGGCAATCGGCCATGGCTTGCGTATGCTGCGCTTCGGGTAGATCGAATAGGTCCACGACATCGGTTTCGGGTACGAGGATGAACCAAGTCACCGCCGCATTGCGATGCAGCAGCAAGGGGCCACTTGGCAGACGGCCGAGCGTGTGGCAGTCGGCTTGGAGTTGGGAATGCAGCGTGAACACGGGTTGGTTGTACCGCGCGCACGCACACTTGCCAAGGGGGCGACCAGCAGGGAGGATGGCGGCCGTGATGGATCGACGGACATTTTTGGCAGGCACCACGGCCGCACTGGCGGTGGGAGCGGCGGCCAAACGGTTTTCCTTTGCCCGCCGGCTGGGGGTTTCCACGGCGTCCTACGCGATCCGAAACCGGTTCAGTCGCGCAGCCCAACCGCCGGCCGGGGTGGCGAGCTTCGCTGGGCCGGTAGCGTTCTTGGAGCACTGTCATCGACTGCAAACGGTGGGCGTGCAAATCGGGGTGCGCGGCTGGGGGAACGACGGATTGGGCAAAAAACTGCGCGCGCGGGCCGAAGCGTTGGGAATGTTTCTGGAAGGGCAAGTGAGCCTACCACGGTCGGAGGCGGATACAGAACGTTTTGCAGCCGAACTGGCGGCGGCCAAGGAAGCGGGCGTATCAATCCTGCGCACGGTGATGCTCGGTGGGCGGCGTTATGAGAATTTTAATTCGGCCGCGGACTGGGCGGCGTTTCGCAAGAGCAGTTGGCAACGCTTGGTTTGGGCGGAGCCGATTGCCAAAAAGCATGCCGTGAAGGTGGCGTTGGAGAATCATAAGGACTGGCGTATCGACGAGATGCTCGCGATTCTAAAACGCATTTCCAGCGAGCACGTGGGGGTGAATCTCGATACCGGCAACAACCTCGCGCTTCTGGAGGATCCGCATGCCGTGGTGGAAGCACTCGCGCCGCACACGCTCACCACGCACCTCAAGGACATGGCCGTGCAGGAATACGATCGCGGCTTCCTCTTGTCAGAGGTACCGTTGGGCGATGGTTTTCTGGATTTAAAACGCATCGTGGCCACGTGCGAAAAAGCCAATCCGCGCGTGCGCCATAATCTCGAGATGATTACTCGCAACCCGCTCAAGATCCCCTGCCTCACGGAGCGTTATTGGAAAACGTTTGGCGGCCGATCGGCACCGGTTCTGATGGCTGCGCTGGATCGGGTGCGGTCCCACAAACCCAAGGCCCCGCTGCCGAGTATCGCAGGCAAGACCCCGGCCGAACAGGTCGCGTACGAGGAGGCCCATAACGCCAAATCGGTCGCCTACGCACACACGCAATTGAAAATTTAAATGATGATTCGCAAACTCATTCCCTTGCTGCTGGCCCCGTTGTGGCTGGCGGCTGAAGACTGGCCGCACTTTCGCGGGCCGCAGCACGACGGCATTTCACGCGAAAAAAACTGGCAAACCGACTGGCCGGAGACTGGACCGAAGCGGTTATGGGAGGCGCAGGTTGGCATTGGATTTTCATCGATGGCCGTGGCGAAAGGACGCCTGTACACGCTGGGGCACAACGAAGGCGCCGACACGCTGTACTGTCTTGACGCCAAGACCGGCCGCAAGCTGTGGAGTTACTCGTGGCTATCGAACATCGGCGCCAAGTTTTACATCGGCGGTCCGGGCAGCACGCCCACGGTGGCTGACGGTCGCGTTTATGTGGCCGGCAAATGGGGCGAGGTGAGCTGCTTGGTGCCGCATCCAAAAAACGCTGGCGAAGGTCAGGTGCTCTGGGCGCGGCATCTCGCCAAGGAGGATCAGGTGCGCGTCCCGACCTGGGGCTTCAACGGGTCACCGCTCGTACTAGGCGACCGTCTTCTGCTTAATGCCGGTGCGGCCGGTGTGGCGTTGGATTTGAAAACCGGCAAGACACTTTGGAAATCCGCCGACGGTGAGGCCGGCTACGCCACCCCGCAGCCCGTGATGCTGGGCGGTCAGCCGCACGTGATCGTGAGTAGCGGCCGCGCCTATTCGGCGGTGAAGGTGGCCGATGGCCAGGAAGCCTGGAACCTACGTTGGTTTACCCGGTACGGCGTGAATGCGGCCGATGCCATTGTGGAGGGCGATCAGGTGTTTGTGGGCAGTGGATACCGGAAAGGCTGTGGCCTATACAAAATTGGAGCCGAGCTGACGGAGGTTTGGAAGAACAAAAATTTGTCCACGCAAATGAATGCCGCGGTGAAGATCGGCGATCATTTATACGGCTTCGATGGCGACAGCGGTGGTCCGGGAAAACTGCGCTGCGTGAGCTGGAAGACCGGCGAAGTGGTTTGGGAACACGCCACCGGGTTCGGCGCTTTGACCGCCGCCGATGGTCATTTGATCGTGCTCACAGGTACGGGGGCCTTGATGACCGCCCCAGCCACGCCCAAGGGATTCACGCCCACCGGCCGCGCGCGCGTGCTGGACAAGGATTGCTGGACCGCCCCGGTGCTGGCCAACGGCCTGTTGTACTGCCGCAATTCCAAGGGCCATTTGGTTTGCCTCGATCTGCGGCGCGGTCAATAATCGCCGCGTTCCTGTCATGCAAACTTCCCGTCGACGTTTCCTGAAAACCTCCGCGACCGCCACGGCGGCTTCCTTTGCCGCCACGCCGTTATTGGCGGCGCCCGGCAAAAAATATCGCACGGCAATCATCGGCGCGGGCTGGTGGGGCATGAACATTTTGCGCGACGCGATGGCGCACGGCCAGTGCAAGGTGGTGGGCATTTGCGACGTGAGCGAACAGACGCGCGAGGTCAGCGCCGAGGAGATCACCGATCTCAACGGCGATCAGACGCGCAAGTACAATGACTTTCGCGAGATGCTCGGCAAGGAAAAGCCGGAGATTGTGATCATCGCCACGCCCGACCACTGGCACGCGCTGCCGGCGATTGCGGCGATTGAAGCAGGCGCCCATGTGTTCCTTGAGAAACCCACCGCGCACACGGTGGAAGAAAGCCGCGCCATTCTCAACGCCGCACGGGCGGCCAAACGCGTGGTGCAGGTGGGCCTGCATCGGCGTATTGGGCCGCATCATGTGGAGGCGATGAAGTTTTTGAAATCCGGCAAAGTCGGCAAGGTGGGTCAGGTCCGGTTGTTCGTCACCGGCGGAGGTGGCAAAGAGGAACCCACGCCGAACAGTCCCGCGCCAGTGGGAATGGACTGGGATCTCTGGTGTGGCCCGGCGCCCAAGCGGCCGTTCAATCGTCGGCTGCATCCGGGCGGTTGGCGCCATTTTCTTGATTACGCCAACGGCACCCTCGGCGACTGGGGCGTGCATTGGCTCGACCAAATTACCTGGTGGAGTGACGAGAAATTCCCCAAGCGCGTTTTTTCCAGCGGCGGCCGACCGGTGCGCGGCGCTGCGGTGAATGACGGCGAGGCAATGACCAGCGACACGCCCGACTCGCAGGTGGCCATTTATGATTACGAAGACTTCACCGTCACATGGGAACATCGGCGCTTCGCGATGAACGCCACCGAACACCACCGTTACGGCGCTTACTTTTATGGCACCGAAGGCATCCTGCACATCGGTTGGCGCGATGGTTGGACGTTTTATCCGGCGAAGAAAAACGGGGTGAAAGCCCACGGCGATCCGCGCTTTGACAACGAACGCGACGGCCATAACCTCCCACCGCTCTGGGCGGATTTCATGAAGGCGATCGCCGATCCCAAGCACACGCCCGCAGCGGACATTGAGCCGGCGCACCGTTCCTCTGTGCTGCCGATGCTCGGCATGATTTCCTATCGCCTCGGTCGGAGCCTCCAATGGGACGGCGATCAGGAAAAAATCCTCAACGACCAAGAAGCCAATCAACTCCTCCGGCGCGATTACCGCAAGCCGTGGGTTTACCCGAAAGTTTAAAATGAAAACACAACTCCTTCTCCTCATCGCGCTGCTGGCCCAGCCGGCGATCGGCGCGGAATACACGCTGGAAAAATTCTGGGCCTCCATGCCCACCGGCGAAAAACAAATCGGCAACATGCACGGCGATATTGCCGTCAGTTCCAAAAACGAAGTGTACGTCAGCGTGCAGGGCGGCCCGAAAGCCGGCGTGCAGGTGTACGACAACAAGGGCAACTACCTGCGCAACGTCCCCAATGCGCCGACCGATTTTCATGGGTTTGTGATTCGCAAGACCGACAGCGGCGAACACCTCTACGGCCCGCGCCTTGGCGGCCAAAATATCCTCAAGCTCGCACTCGACGGCAAGGTGGTGCTGGACATTAAACCCGATACCGTGCCCGCCAAATACAAACGCGGCGGCCGCATGCGCCTCACCGGCATGGACGTCGCCCCCAACGGCGACCTCTTTGTGGTCGACGGCTACTCCACCGATTACATCCATCACTTTGATCAGGCCGGCAAATACATCAAGACCATCGGCGGCCGCGAACTGCTCGGCTCCCAAACGCTGCATAAGATCTGCATCGATACTCGCTTTGATCCGCCGCGGATTCTTGGGGCCGACCGCGAAAAAATGCGGCTCATCCACATCGGGCTCGATGGCAAATTCCACGGGGTGTACGCCAAGGACGTGTTGCGCCCTGCCGCCGTGGCCGTGCATGGCAACCTGGCGGTGACCGGTGAAATCAAAGGCCGCGCCTCGCTCTACGACAAAGCCGGCAAAGTCGTCGCCCAACTCGGCCACAACACCGTTCCCGGCGAAACCGCTACCAACAAACTCCCGCCCGCCAAATGGCGCCCCGGCTTTTTCTCTGCCCCGCACGGCGTCGCGTTTAATTCAGCCGGCGATTTGTTTGTGGCGGAATACACCGTGTTCGGTCGTATCCATCGATTTAATTTGAAGAAATAATCATGCTCCCGGGAATTAAACTATTCGAACTCACCGATCGCGTGGCGATCATTACTGGCGGCTCCAAGGGATTGGGCGAGGCCATGGGCGCGGGCCTAGCCAGCGCCGGCGCCAACCTCATGCTCGTCAGCCGCAATGCCGAGGAGGCTCAGGCCACGGCGGATAAGATCGCTGCCGAACACGGCTGCAAGGCAATCGGGTTTGCCGCCGATGTCTCCAAGCAGTCCGACATGGAAGCCATGGCCGCCAAGTGCTTGGAGGAATTTGGCCGGATCGATATCCTGATCAACAGCGCGGGCATCAACATCCGCGGGCCGATTGATGAGGTGAGCTATGAGGAATTTGCCGAGGTGCAACGCATCAATGTGGACGGCACCTGGCTCGCCTGTCGCGCGGTGTTGCCGCACATGAAGGAGAAACAGTACGGCCGCATCATCAACCTCGCCAGCGCGCTGGGCCTCGTGGCGATCGCCAACCGCACGCCCTATTGCAGCAGCAAAGGCGGCGCGGTAATGCTCACCCGTTCGCTGGCCATGGAACTGGCCGAGGAAGGCATCACCGTCAACGCCATCTGCCCCGGCCCGTTCCTTACACCGATGAACGTGCCCATTGCGGATACGGAAGAGGGCAAGAAATTCATCGTGGGCGCTACCGCCCTCAAGCGTTGGGGGGATCTGAAGGAAATTCAGGGTGCGGCCATTTACCTCGCCAGCGACGCGGCCAGCTACACCACCGGCGCCATGCTCAGCGTCGACGGCGGCTGGACGGCGCAGTAGCGTCCGCTTCAGCCTCCTGTTTCACGTGGCGCAACACGCGCAGGTGAATGCGGTGGATCAGGTAATCGGACCATCCCTTCCAGTAACTCGCCGGCCACAGGTCGTTGTGATACCACGTGGTGCCATGCAGCCGCGTGCGGCCTCCCGGCAGGCGTTCGAGCACAAACTCGCCCTGGGTGGTTTGGAAATACCCTTCGAGGTGTGGCGGATGGACATCTGAATAAAACGTCCATTCCTGCATCGGCTCGGGCATGGCCGTGACATCAAACCGCAGATGACGCGGTTCGTCCCAAATGGTGATGGGCTCCACAAAGGCGCCGGTAGAAAACACACAATGCCGCACGGCCCCCACGCCTTCGCCCTCGATCTCCGCCCGGAGAGGATAGGCCAGACCAGTCTTGAAGATCCAATCCTCCACCGGCGGCAATTCACTGAAGGATACCACGTGGTTCCACACCACTTCCGGCGGGGCATCCACTTCCACCGTGGACGTCACGGCATAAGACACCGCCTTGGGGTTTTCCATTTTCTCAAACCCCATCAGCAGCAGGCAGGATAACAACAACACCGGCGGTACGCGGCTGGCGTGGTGGTTCGACTGAATCCCGAAACCCGCCAATGCGCCCAGACAGGATAAGGGCATCGCAATCACCGACGCCATGGCTAGGCAAATGATACCCTCCATCGCCAGAAGAAACACGCACGCCCCAAACAGCGCGCAGGCGGACAACGCCACCGAGAGACATTCCCAAAAAGTCCGCCGCTGATGCACCGCATGCAGCAGTGTAGCAATCAATCCCAACATAAACGGGATGCCCACAAACACGCCCCACCCGTAGCTTTGCAGGTAATTGATCCCAATCGCCAGAATGGGCAACCCCACCAGCACGGCCGCCCAGGCGGATAGAAAAAAACTCGCCCACCGATCACGTGGCATCATGCGTTCCAGCCAATGCGGCGGATGATCCACGCCGTCCTCCACCTGCCGTGCCGGCAGCACCGAGAGCACGGCGAAAAATAACAGGTTGATAAACGGAATAAAAAACAGCCCCACCAAAAACAACGGGGCCCCGATGGAACGCAGCCGTTTCACCGTGAACAATACGCCAAGGTACACAAACGGCAGCGCGGTCAACGCCAATGTCATCAGCAAATCCCGGCGCCCTTCCAGCGCCTCGTCCAGCCCCTCCATTCCCGGAATGAGATACCGGTAGGGCATCCACGATACCGAGAAAAAATACCCGCTCAGCAGCCGATCCAGATTCCATTTAATCAGGAACAACGCCAACCCGACGATGATATAGAGGCCTCGCCCCAGTTCTCCTCGCCAGCTGAGCACCTCCCGGATTGACTTCACATCCACCCCTCAACCTAGGCCGAATAAAAACGTGTGAAAAGAAAATCATGTTCCGCCAACCACCTCAAATGGAGGGTTGAATAGGCGGCCATTTTCAGGCATCCAACTGCCGCCATGTCATCGTTTCTGCACAGCACCAGCGGCCTGTTCGTCCTATTGTTGGCGACCACTACCGGCATGCTGTCCGCCGCCGATCGCACGGGCGAACAAATCTATCGCGCCCAATGCGTAAAATGTCACGGGGCGGTCGGCCAAGGCTCCAAGAAATATGATGAACCGTTGACCGGCGATTGGTCGCTGCAGAAGTTGACTGCGGAGATCGTGAAGACGATGCCAGACGGGAAGGCAGAGTTATGCGTGGGCGAGGATGCAGCGAAAGTGGCGAAGTATATTTACGACGCCTTCTATTCGCCCGCCGCGCAGGCGCGCAACCAGCCGGCGCGGGTGATGGTCAGCCGGCTCACGCGCCGCCAGTACGAAGAGAGCATCGCGGATTTGATGGGGGAATTTCTCGGGCGCACAAGCACCTTCGATGAACAGCGCGGCCTCACCGGCACATGGTACAAATCGCGCGGCTACAACAATAAACAAAAGGCCTTTGATCGCGTGGAAGGGCCGGTGGATTTCGACTGGGGCGCGGAGGCGCCGGAGGGCGAAGGCTTCAAGGCGGAGGAATTTTCCGCGCGCTGGCGAGGCTCCATTTTCACGACCGAGACGGGCACGTATGAATTCATCGTCAAAACCGAGAACGGCATCAAGCTGTGGGTCAACAGTGAGCAGCCAATTCTCGATGCGTGGGTCAGCGACGGTCAATTGAAGGAGCATCGCATTTCCTTGCGTCTGCTGGGCGGTCGTGCGGTGCCGATTGCGCTGGATTTTTTCAAATGGAAAGACAAGCGCGCCTCGATCGAGCTGCGCTGGAAACCGCCGCACGGCGTGGAGGAAATCATTCCGCGCAGCCAGTTCATGCCCAAGCAATCGGCGCGCGTGTTCACGGTGCAAACGCCGTTACCGCCGGATGACAGCAGCCACGGGTTTGCCCGCGGTATCTCCGTTTCCAAGGCATGGGACGAGGCCACCACGCGCGGCGCGTTGGACACCGCGGCAAGGATGGTGCGCCACATGGATCGACTGGCCGGCACGCGCGAAGACGATCCGCAACGCCGGGACAAGGTGCGCGCCTTTGCCGCCCGATTCGTGGCCGCCGCTTTTCGCCGGCCCTTGACGGAGCCCCAGCGCAAGGTGTTTGTGGATGCCTTTTTCGCCAACGATTCCTCGCCGGCCGATGCGCTGAAACGCGCGGTCATTCTCGCGCTGAAATCGCCGCGCTTTTTGTATCCGGACCTGCATTCACCCGAGCCGGATGCCCATCAGATTGCTGCCCGCCTGGCCTTGCTGTTGTGGGATTCGGTGCCAGATCGGTCACTCCAAGTGGCCATCCAATCTGGCAACCTGAAAACACCCAACCACGTTCGTGCGCAAGCCAATCGCATGATGCGCGATCCGCGAGCCCGCGCAAAGCTGCAGCACTTTTTCCAACATTGGCTGGAGCTCGACAAGGCCAACGCCATCGATAAAAACACGGAAGCCTTTCCGGAATTTAACCAGCGCGTTGTGGCGGACCTGCGCCAATCGCTCCGGCTCTTTCTGGACGAGACCATGTGGAGCGGCTCGGGCGACTACCGCGACCTGCTCAAGGCCGATCACCTATACCTGAATGATCGGCTCGGTAAATTTTATGGAACCGAAGTGACTTCCGACGGGTTTAAAAAAATTTCGATGGGCCCCAACCGCCGCGCCGGCGTGCTCACCCATCCGCTGTTGCTCGCGCAGTTTGCCTATGCGGACAACACCTCGCCGATTCATCGGGGCGTGTTTCTCGCCCGGCACATCGCCGGCCGCACACTCCGACCGCCGCCCAATGCCATTCAATTTAAGGACAGCGAATTCAAGCCGGACCAAACCATGCGCGAAAAGGTCACCCACCTGACCAAGGCGGCCGACTGCATGAGCTGCCACAGCATCATCAATCCGCTCGGGTTCGCGCTGGAAAATTTCGATGCCATCGGCCGCTGGCGCGATCAGGAAAAAGGTCGGCCGATTAATGCTGCCAGCGATTATACGACGGCCGCCAACACGTCCCTGAAAATCACCGGCCCGCGGACGATTGCTAATTACGCGGCGGACAGTCCGCACGGTCAGCGGCATTTTATAGAACAGCTTTTCAACCACCTCGCCAAGCAGGCTCCGGGCGCTTTTGGGCGTGAAACCCTGGATGAATTGTGGCAAGATTTTGTGAAGACGGATTGCAATGTGCCCCGTCTGATGGCGGAGATCACCGTGCGGGTGGCCGGCGGAGGTCTGACGCACCCAGGAAAGAAACAGTAAGATGAACGTATCGACACGACGCGAATTTTTACAGCGACTCGGCATCTCCAGCGCGGCGATGCCGTTCCTAATGGGCCTGCCCAGTCTGGGTGAAGCGGCTCCCACTCGACCGCGCCAGCGGTTGATCGTGATGTTCAGCCCCAACGGCACCATCCCGAAACATTATTGGCCGGACCAACCCGGTGCCGACTTTGCCCTCAAGCCGATCTTGAAGCCGCTGGAACCGTTCCGCGATCAACTGCTCGTGCTCAAGGGCGTGCACAACCGCGTGCGCGGCGATGGCGACAGCCACATGCGCGGCATGAGCTGCCTGCTCACCGGCATCGAGCTTTTCCCCGGCAACATTCAAGGCGGCAGCCACACCCCGGCTGGCTGGGCCAAAGGCATCTCTATTGATCAGGAGATCAAAAACTTTTTGCAGTCGCAAGCCGCCACCCGTACGCGCTTTGGCGCACTGGAATTTGGCGTGGGCGTGAGCGATCGGGCCGATCCTTGGACGCGCATGTCCTACGCCGGCCCCAACCAGCCCGTGGCGCCGACCGATGATCCGTACCGCATGTACCAAAAGCTGTACGGCAACCTGCGCGACAAGGCCGCTTTGCAAAGTGTGCTCGGCACGTTGCAGGAAGATTTCAAGAAACTCGGCGACCGGCTCAGCCCTTCGGACCGCGCGTTGCTCGAGCAGAACGCGAAGTTTGTGGCTGAACTGGACCGCGAGCTGGCCGCCGATCAGGGCAAAAAATATCGCGTCCAACCGCCCGCACTGGAATCCGGGGTGGCCAACCAAAACGACAACCTGCCCGAGCTCAGCCGCATGCAGATGGAGCTGATGATCAACAGCTTCGTCAACGACTTTGCCCGCGTGGCCACCCTTCAGTTTACCAAATCCGTCGGCGGCGCCCGCATGAACTGGTTGGACATCAAGGACAACCATCACTCCCTTTCCCACGAGCCGGATAAAAACGCGACCGCCGTCGACAAGCTCACGCGCATCAACACGTGGTTTGCTGGCGAGCTGGCCCATCTCGCCAAGCGCCTGTCCGAGACCCCCGAACCCGGCGGAACCGGCAGCATGCTCGACCACACCACCATCGTGTGGACCAATGAACTCGGCAAAGGCAACAGCCACACGCTCAACGACATTCCGTTTGTGTTGCTCGGCGGCGGCCTCGGCTTCCAAACCGGCCGCTCACTGCAGTTCAACAGCGTGCCGCACAATCGCCTGTTGCTCAGCCTCGCCCACGCCTTCGGCCACTCGCTCGACACCTTCGGCAACGCCACCCTCTCCAAGGACGGCCCGCTGGACTTGAGCTAATCGCCCAGATTGACAGCCCACCAATTGTCTGACATATTGTCAGGCATGAAGACGTTTCCCATCCGCGACCTCTCGCGCAACGTGGCGGCGGTGACGCAGACCGCCCATCACGGCGAACCCGTGCTCATCACCAAGCAGGGCAAACCGTACTGCAAAATTCTGCCCGTGGAGGAACTGTCCTTTCTCGGCAGCGCCCCCGGCGGTGCGCCCTTGCCCAACAATCTCGATGAGCCTGCGGCTTCGGCGGACATCTGGGACGTGGAGCGCACGTGAAGTATCTGCTGGACACCGGCGTGTGGCTGCGTGGCGCCAAGGAGCCGGAAACCCTGCCGACACGCATCCGCAATCTCCTCGGCGAGCCCGGTCTGATCCATGCCGTGAGCGACATCAGCCTTTGGGAAGTAGCCATGCTTTCCGCCAAGGGCCGCATCGACCTCCCGCTGCCCTGCGCCGAATGGCAGCGTCAAGCCCTGCGCGGTATCCGCGTACTGCCCATCACGCCGGAAATTGCCGAGGACGCCGTGACTCTCGCCCGTTTCCATCCGGATCCCGCCGACCGCCTCATCACGGCCACCGCCCGCCAACATAACCTTACCCTGATCACCACCGACCGCGATATCCGCGACTCCCGCCAGGTCCCCGCGCGGTTTTTCAAATTTAAGACCGCCTGAGACGCCCATTGCCCGAATAGCACGCCGGTGTTATCGTCCAAGTCACGTGCATCGATGGCTGGCCATTTTGCTGCTGAACACCGCGCTGCTCCAAGCGGAGCCGGTCAAGAAACTGCCGTGGTCGTTTCAACCACTGCAGGAACAGCCGCTGCCGAAGGTATCCCAAGCTGATTGGCCGCAGCAACGGCTGGATCGGTTTGTCCTCGCGCGCATTGAATCCAAACAATTAACACCCGCCGCCCCGGCCGATGACCGCGTGCTGTTGCGTCGGTTGTATTTTGATCTCATCGGGTTGCCCCCCACGCCGAACCAATTGGCCGAGTTTCGAAAACGCGCCCAAGCCGATCGCACCAAAGCCATTGAAACAGAAATCAACACGCTCCTTGCCTCACCGCATTATGGCGAGCGCTGGGCGCGGCATTGGCTGGATCTGGCGCGGTACACGGACAAGACCGCCAGTTGGCTGAACTCCACTGCATCGGCCTGGCGATATCGCGACTGGGTGGTCGACGCGTTGAACCGCGATCTGCCGTACAACCAATTCGTCAAACAACAACTCGCCAATGACCTCATCGGAAACGGCAACCCGAAAGACAACGCCGCGCTCGGGTTCCTCGGTCTCAGCCCGACCTACTGGAAGGAGCTGCAACTGCCGCCGGAAATTATCAAGACCACCGTCGCCGACGAATGGGAGGAGCGCATGGACGCCGTGGGCCGCACCTTTCTCGGCCTCACACTCGGCTGTGCGCGCTGTCACGACCACAAGTTTGAGCCCGTCACGCAGGCGGACTACTACGCCATTGCCGGCGTGTTCGCCAGCGTGCGCATCGCCGATCGGCCGATGGTTTCCGAGGAACACTGGGCGCCTGTCACGCAGGCCCGCGCGCAGGTGAGCGCGTTGGAAAAGAAAATCGCCGAGCTGAAAAAGAAAAAACCCACCACCCCATCCACCGGCGTGAAAACGCCCGCCTTCGCCCAGCACCAGGCCGCCGCCCTGGCCAAACTGAAGCCGGCCATTTACGAGCAGCTCAACCAAAAGCCCAAACAGCTGACCGCGGAAAACGGCGTCACGCTGACAAACGAAAACTACGCCACCTTCACGGCCGGCCGACTGCACGCGAAGATTCCGAAGCTGGAGACGGCGTACACCGTTTCATTTTGGTTCCGGAATGATCTGGCCAATAACGCACGGCCAGTGACCGGTTACCTGTTCTCGCGCGGCCCCAATGGCACGGCGAGGGCGCCGGGCGATCACCTCGGCATTGGCGGCACGTCCACGCAGGCGAACGGCGTGCTCTTCCTATATAACGGCGATGTGGCCCGCGGCCATCTCGGCGGCAAAAAAATCATCACTCCGGGCACATGGAATCATGTGGTGTTCACCCGCGAAGGCACGCGCGTGACGGCGTGGTTGAACGGCGCCACGGAACCGGAATTCGCCGGTGATCTCAAATCCACCGCCGGCGGCGCCAAGGAGTTTTTCCTCGGCGGCCGCAATGAACGGTTTGCGCTGATGAACGGCCGAATGGCGCACGTGTCTTTTTTCAATCGCGCCGTGACCGCCGCCGAAGCGAAGCAACTGCACACTGCCGCCGGCCTGCCGGTGGGCCCAGTCACCCAGCCGCTGGAAAAATCCGCACCAGCCGTAGCCGCCCATGATCCCAAAACGGAAATCGCGAAGCTCGAAACACAAATCGCCGCGATCAAAAAGGACACACCGCATTTCAACGTCCCGATGGTCAACGGCGTGACGGAGGCGGCGCTGTTTGTGAACTCCAAACGCAATGGCACTCATGGCACGGCGCTTGATTATAAAACGGGTGAAGCGCGCGACTTACCGATCCACAAGCGTGGCAATCCGAACACGCCCGGCGCCACGGTGCCGCGGCGGTTTCTCGGTGCGTTTCCGATGAAGGCCAGTGCGCCGCGGCAGTTCAAGCGCGGCAGCGGCCGGCTGGACTTGGCCGAGGCGATGGTCGAGGAAGGCGCGCCGCTCGCCGCGCGCGTGATGGTCAACCGCGTCTGGCAGCATCACTTTGGCCGCGGACTATGCCCCACGCCGAGCGAGCTGGGCCATTCCGGCGAGCCGCCCACACATCCCGAGTTGCTCGATGATCTCACCGCCCGGTTTGTGAAACATGGCTGGTCACTCAAGTGGTTGCACCGCGAGATGCTCCAATCCGCCACGTGGCAGCAGAGTATTCACAATCCCGCCGCGCAAAAAGCCGACCCCGCCAACGAACACCTCGCCCGCATGAGCCGGCGGCGGCTTGATGTGGAAACCTGGCGCGATGCCATGCTTCACGCCAGCGGCCAACTCGACCTCACCTTCGGCGGCGAACCGAAAGATCTAAAGCTCCAGACCAACCATCGCCGCACCCTTTACGGCGCCATCCACCGCCGCGAGCCCAATCAGTTTCTGCGCATCCACGATTTCCCCGATCCCACCGCCCACGCCCCCACGCGTCCGCAAACCATCACACCTCTCCAGCAACTCTTCACCCTCAACGGCCCCTTCATCCAATGGCAAGCCGAGGCGCTCGCGGTAAATTTAATGAAACTGGAAGACCCTGAAACCCGCGTACAGGCGGCCTACGAAAAGCTGTTCCAACGCGCCCCCCGCAAAACCGAACTGGGCATCGCCAAACTGTTTTTCGAGAATCACGAAAATGACGCCACCGTCTGGACCCAATACGCGCAGGCGTTGCTGGCGGGAAATGAGTTTCAGTTTTTGGACTAATGAACGAGCCACTGAACATCGACCGCCGCACGGCCCTCGCCCGAATGGGAGCGGGAATGGGGACGTTGGGGCTGTTCAATTCGCTGCAGGCGGCGACGGGGATGGCGCCACACTTTGCGCCGCGGGCGAAGCGGGTGATTCATTTGTTCATGAACGGCGGTCCGTTTGGGCCGGATTTTTTGGACCCGAAACCGGCCCTCAAGAAATTCGAAGGACAACGGCCGGCGGGGACGGATTTGCGCACGGAACGGCCGACGGGCGGTTTGCTCAATGCGCCCTACCAATACGCGCGGCATGGGCAAAGCGGTTTGCCGGTCAGCGAGTTGCTGCCACACACCGCGCGGTTTGCCGATGACTTGTGCGTGTTGCGCTCGGTGCACACGGACAACCCGAACCACGGGCCGGCGTTGCTGCTGATGAACAACGGCACCATGACGCCCAAGGTGCCGAGCATGGGCGCGTGGATGAGCTACGGGCTCGGCTCGGAAAACGCCAACCTGCCCGCGTACATCGTGCTGTGCCCCGGCCGGCCAGTGCGGTTTTCCATTTTGTGGAACAGCGCCTTTCTGCCCTCGCAACATCAGGGCGTGTACATCAATCACTCCAAGATTGCGCCAAAGGAAATGATCCCGTGGCTGCGCAACGCCAAGCTCGATCCCGCCGCGCAACGCCGTCAGCTCGACCTGATGCAGGCGCTCAACCGCGAGCACCTCGCGCAACAGGGCGCGCCCGATCCCGCGTTGCAGGGCCGCATCGAGGCGATGGAGACGGCCTATCGCATGCAGTTTGCCGCCACGGATGCGTTTGATATCGCCAAGGAACCGGAGCGCGTGCGCGAGGCCTACGGCAAAGGGCACTTCGCCAACGGCTGTTTGCTGGCGCGGCGGTTATCCGAGCGCGGCGTGCGGTTCATTCAGGTGTACTACGGCAACGGCCAGCCGTGGGACACGCACAGTAATCACAACAAGACCACGCCCACGCTCGCGAAGAATATCGATCAACCCATCGCCGCGCTGCTGGGCGATCTCAAGGAACGAGGCCTCTTGGAGGACACCCTCATCGTGTGGGGCGGCGAATTCGGCCGCACGCCTGTCAGCGAAAACGGCACTGGCCGCGACCACAACCCGCACGGCTTCATGATGTGGCTGGCAGGCGGCGGTGTGCGCGGTGGCACGAGTTATGGCGAGAGCGACGATTTTGGTTTCAAGGCCGTCCAACAGCGCATGCACATCCACGACCTGCACGCCACGTTGCTGCACCTGCTGGGCATCGACCACGAACGCCTCACCTACCGCCACGCCGGTCGCGATTTCCGGCTCACCGACGTCCACGGCCATGTGGCCAAGGAAATCTTGGCGTAGTTGAAATTACTGCCCCAGTTTCGCCAGAAACTTGGCGGGGTCGTTTTTGAATTTCTTGATGCAAGGTTTGCAGCAGAATTTTATTTGCTGCCCTTCGTGCACGATTACCACGGGATCGCCCATGGACTTCAGGTCATTATCGGACACGATGCAGGTTTTCAGTGGATACGCCTTGGCGTTTGCGAGGTCCGTTGAGTTGCAGCCCAACAGCAAGGTGCTGGCGAAGGCGATGATGAGCAGTGTGTTTTTCATTTTAGATGTTGGATTTGATTTTGGTTTTTACCATTTGAAATTAAGGCCGATACCAAAGGCGTGGTCGGAGTGGTAGCCGCCGGTGATTGAAAAGCGTTTGTTGAGGCGATACTCAAGGCCGCCGCGCCATTCCCAATCGGAGTGGGTGTCATACTCGATTTCGTTTTCAAGGCTCAGGCGCTGAGTGAGTTGCAATGATTTCCCCAAGCCGGAGCGCAGATCGCCTTCGGAATCCACCGTGAGCGTGCTGTACGCCAGCAGCGGCAGACGGTATTGCGCGCCGGCAAACGCTCGATCCTCCGCATCGTGTTCGTTGGTGAAGCGGTAGCCGTAGAGCAAGGACCAATTGTGGTTGTGGAAATATTTCCAAACCACATCCATCTCGTATTCTTTTTCCTCAAACTCATAATCCCAAGTGAAATCGAGATTGTTGCGCGCATTGCGCCAGCCGGCGCGGCCTTCGCTAAAGTTAGTTTGCGCGGTGGCATCCATGTTGAAGACCCACGGGTTCATGGATTTGTAATCGAGATTAGGTTTGTGATCCGCGCCTTGATCGTCGTAGCTGATCACGCGGCTCATTCCGGCTTTCATGTGATAAAGCAGGTGGCAATGAAAAATCCAGTCGCCCTGTTCGTTGGCCAGAAACTCAATCGCCGCGCGCGCCATCGGCGGCACATCGACTGTGTGCTTGAGTGGCGCAAAATCGCCCTGGCCATTCAGCAACCGGAAAAAGTGCCCGTGCAAATGCAGCGGATGATGCATCATCGTGTCGTTGATAAATTTCATCCGCAACACCTCACCGCGCTTCACCTGAATGGTGGATTCCTCTTTGATCATCTTGCCGTTGAACGACCACATATAGCGCTGCATATTACCCGTGAGGCGCAGCTCGATCTCTCGCACCGGCGCATCGGCGGGCAGTTTGGTGGAAGCCAATGCCCGCAACTTTCGATAAGGCGACAACGGACGCGGTGGCTCGGGCGTGTCGATCGGTTGATCGTCTTTTTCCAAGCCGGCGACCATCCAATCCATTGAATATAGATTGGGCTTCGGGATGTCCTTCGCCAAATGCTCCGCGCCCGCACCAAGGAAAATGGACGCGTGCCCCGATCCATCCTGCGCCGTGGCCCGCACTTCGTAACGACCGCTTGCGGGCAGCGTGACGATCACGTCGTACGTTTCGCCCATTCCTATGAGCAGTCGATTTACGTTCACCGGCTTAACGCGCTGGCCGTCCGCCGTCACAATCGTCAATGGCCCCGTGGCCGAGTGCACATAAAAATACGTGGACGCGCCGGCGTTGATGAGCCGCAACTTCACGCGCTCGCCGCCTTTGCTTTCGAGCGGCATTCGCTTTTTTCCATTAGCCCAAAAGGCGTCGTAGGCCACGTCGGAAATATCCATCGGCGGCATGCGCGACCATTCGCGCGAAAAATATTCGCCCAGCGCGCCCGCCTTGTGCGCGCCCCAAATCGATTGCATATTGCCCTTGCGAATGGCGTACCATTCGTCCCCGCGCAACAACGTGCGCATCACTTCGTTGGGATCCTCGTTGGTCCAATCCGAAAGCACCACCACGTGCTCGCGATCTACCGGCAGGCCCACGGCCTCGGTGGGTTCCACGACAATCGCGCCATACAAACCGCGTTGCTCTTGCAAGCCCATATGCGAGTGATACCAAAAGGTGCCGGCGTGCGTCAGCGGAAATTCATAATCAAAATATTTGCCGGCAGGAATTGCCGGTGTGGTCAGCGGCGCCACACCATCCTGCGCGTTGGGCAGCAGCAACCCGTGCCAGTGCAAAATGGTGGCCTCTTTGGGCAACCGATTGTGCACGCGAATGCGCGCGGTATCGCCCACGCGAAAGCGCAGCGTGGGCCCGGGGATGCGGTCGTTGATGGCCAGTGCGGTCACGCGTTTGCCTTCGGGCGCGATGATTTTTTCGGAAACGGTTAAATCATAGTTCACCACCGCGCCGTGCACCACCGCCGCGCAAATCAGCCATACGAAAGAGATTGTTTTTAAAATGTGTTTTATCCTCTGAAGGGGGTTGTTGTTTTGCATGCCTTTGCAAATTAAATGGCACGCCAATCAAAACGGGAATGATTTCCACAAGACATCTGCTCAAGCGCAGCGCCCGGATCACAGGGTGAAAAATCAGAGACGATAAACTGAATGAAGATGCCGCAAGGGCGGCCTATGAAAAGCTACCGCGGGCAATATGGGCGTCATCGGCGCGAAGGTGAACGCCGACTGCACTTCAATACTAATGATGCGGTTGACGGCAGCAATCGGAACCGAAAAATTAACCTTCACTTGCGCAAGCCCCAAGTCCACCGACGCCTCGCATTCGCACGGCCCAGGTGCAAGCGGCCCGGGCGCATCCTCCGAAGGCTCGGTGGATTTGCTGCAACAACTGCCTTGGGAGTCCGATGCGGTCTCTGCGGAAGGCATCGATTCGGCACGGCAAATGCAAACCGGGTTGGCCAAAATCAAGCCCAACCCCGCCACCATCATTGCCTGCCAACAAGCTTTCACAAGGGGCAATCTAGCGAGCTCACTCGAAAAGTCAACTTGGGCTTGGCAAAAACACGAACAATTTTCGTCATTAATGCTCCAAGCCCGCTGAATCCAGAGTGTATCCAGTGATATTTATTTGAAAAAAGAGCTTTGAGAAATCCAGCGTGACTTTCTAAAGATGCTGTTCCGGTGCAGATTAAGCACTTATCGAAATGCGGTTATCATTACACACAGATTATCCCTTGCGCGTGCTGATGTTTTTGGCAGGCGCGGCGCGGGCGGCGGGCTGGAAATGGCGCGTCCGGCGGCGGATATTCGCGTGGGTGAAGTGGTCGCGGAATCCTTGATTGAGTTTTCATTCAGTTTGAACCACAGGCCTTCCCGCGTAACCATTGTTGATGGGGCACGTCTTTTGAGGCAGGAATTTGTTGATGAACGGATGGTCCAAATTTTGCTTTAGCGCGTTGATTTGCTTCGGCTCTTTTGGGGTGGAAGCAGCGAAACCCACGGCGGCGGGGTTGGCTTTTTTTGAGAAGAAGATTCGTCCGGTTTTGGTGGAGCGGTGTTATCAGTGTCACTCGGCGGATAGCGAGAAGGTGAAGGGCGGGCCGGTGCTGGATATGCGGGCGGGCGTTCGCGAGGGAGGCGACTCGGGCACGCGGTGGTGCCGGGGGATGTGCGCGAAAGCCTCTCAATCGTGCGCAATCTCGTGCCCGAATCGCTAGCCCTATTGGATTTTCGCTTGATCGACGTCCACGGAAAGGTGGCGAGGGAAATTTTGGTGTAGGGCGGTTGAGACTTTTTTTTTGTCCAATCACGGCTCATACGGGAGTTCAATGGCGAGCCGGGCCCGTATTTGGGTGGCTTTAATCAAACAACCCTGAAATTGAAATGAAACAGACACTGAAAATCCTCACCCTGAGTGTGCTTGCCTGTGCGGTGGCGTTCAACGCCAACGCGGCAGACAAGAAAAAGAAGAAGCCGACTAAGGCGCCGGTGATCGTTCAGGTGCCCAAGGGCATCGAGCTCTCCGCGGAGCAGACGGAAGCCGTGGCGGACCTGAACAAGAAATATGCCGAACAGTTTGCCGCCGCGCGCGCCAAGCTGAATGTCGTCACGCCCGAGCAAAAGAAGGCCCGCGCCGCCGCTCAGAAAGAAGCGAAAGCCGCCGGCAAAAAAGGCAAGGAACTGAGCGAGGCCGTGAACGCGGCAGTGTCGCTGACCGACGCCCAAAAGGCCCAAATGAAGGAAGGCCAAAAGGCAGTGCGCGAAGTGATGGCGGCCGCCCGCAAGGAATTCGCCGCGCTGCTCACCGACGAGCAGAAGGCCAAGCTCAAGGGCCCAAAGAAAAAGAAGGACAAGTAAACTCACCCGCCGCCTAATCAAGCCGGTCTGTCCCGACCGGCTGGCGTCCGTCGATCCCGTCGGCGGACGCCTTTGGGCGGGTTTTTGGCAAACCGATTTTTGGCCGGCAACGAACCCAACTACGAAGCCTTTGTGCGGCACTTCACCCGTGCCGAGCCCGGCTTGCGCGCCTTCCTCCGTGCCCTCCTGCCCACCGCCGAGGACATGGAGGAAGTCCTGCAGGACACCAGCCTCGTGCTCTGGAAAAAATTCGACACCTTCGAGCCCGGCACCAATTTCAACGCGTGGGCCTGCGTCATCGCGCGGTTCGAGGTGCTGAAATACCGCCGCACCAAGGCGCGCGACCGGCTGGTGTTCCGCGAGGACATCATCGAGCTGCTCGCCGACGAGGCGGAAGAAGCCGCCGTGCCGCTGGAACGCGAGCGGCATGCCCTGCGCGGTTGCCTCGCCAAGTTGAAGGAGCGCGAGCGTATGCTGGTGCTGGCCGTGTACACCCACGGCGCGGCCATCGGGGAAGCCGCCGAGCAGACCGGTCGCACGGTGGCCGCCGCGTACAAGGCGCTTTCGCGCATCCGGCAGGCTTTATTGAAATGCATTGAGCGCGAACTGGCAAAGGAGCCATTATGAAAAGTGACGAATCCAATTTACAGCCGTACGACGCCGACGAGCTAAACGCCCTGTGCGCCGGCCACTGCGACGGACGATTGAGCGAAGAGGAGTTTGCGCGGCTGGAGGCACTGCTCGCCGAGAGCCCCGAGGCGCGCGCGCAGTTTCTGCGCTACATGAATCTCGAGAGTGCCCTGCACGAGTACGGCGAGCCCGCTGGCTTGGCGTGGGGCGAGAGTGCGCATCCGCTGCTCGGCAACGCTCCCGCCCAATCCCCCACCGCGCGCTGGATGCCGTGGGCGCTCGCGGCGTCACTGGTCGCATTGCTGACTCTCGGAGTTTGGAAGTGGAACCAGCCCGAGCCCAAATCGTCCAACCCCATTACCAAGACCGCTGCCGCCATCCCGGTGGTTGTTCCCGGCGTGGCCGTGCTGGCCAAGGCGGTGGGCGTGGAATGGGAATCGCCCGCGTTGCCAGTCGGCACGGCGGTGCCAGCGGGGCGGCTGCTATTCTCGGCCGGCCTCGTGCGTCTGGAGTTTTATAGCGGCGCGGCGGTCATCCTCGAGGGGCCGGCGGATTTCGAGTTGCTGGGCATTGACTTGGCCAAGTGCCATCGCGGCAAGCTGCGGGCCATCGTGCCTGAGCCCGCAGCGGGGTTCACGGTGCTCACGCCGCAGGCGCGGTTGGTCGACCTCGGCACGGAGTTTGGCATCGACGTGGCGGAGAATGGCCCGGCCGAGGTTCATGTGTTTGATGGACGCGTGGAGGTCTATCCGCCCGATGGCCAAACCGTCACGGCCGACCTCACCGCCGGCAAAGCCGCGCGCATCAATGCCGCCGGCCAACTCAAGAATATTCCCGCCGACCCAACCCGATTTATTTCCGCGCCGGAGATTGCCGCCCAAGCCGATGCCCGCGTCGCCGAGCAGTTCGCCCGCTGGCGCGAGGCCAGTGTGCGATGGAAGACCGACCCCCGGCTGCTCGCCTATTATGATTTTCAGCGCAACGACAAACCGCGCCGCCTGCACAGCCAATGGACGGAACGACCGTGGCTCAACGGTGCCATCATCGGCTGCCGCTGGGCCGAGGGCCGCTGGCCGGGGAAGGGCGCGCTCGAGTTCAAGAACCCCGGCGACCGCGTTCGTTTGCCATTGCGCCGGCGCGAGAACGAGAACCGCCCCGATCCCGACAATCGAAAAGACCTCGACCTCCCCGCGCTGACCTTCGCCACGTGGGTGCGGATCGATGCGCTGGACCAGTCCTACCACAGCCTGCTCACGGCTGATGGAAAACGCCGCTATGCACCCGCGTGGCAAATCACCGGCGACGGCCGGTTGCAATTCATATTGCAGCGCCAATCCAAGCTCAGCCCGTGGATCAGTGCCACAAAGCCGGTTTTCAAATCCCGCCGACTCGGCCAGTGGATACACTTGGCTTTGTCAATTGATACCTTGAGCGGACGCGTTATCCATTACGTCAATGGCCAGCGCGTGGCCTCGGCGAGCATGCCCCGGCCCAAACCCCTGCGCGGCGGCTCAGTGGAACTGGGCAACTGGGGCCGCCCGCCGAAAGATGAGCCGAAATCCCAGCGCCGCTTCAACGGTCGTATGGATGAATTCATGATTTTCGGCGAGGCGCTCGATGACAAAACCATTTTGGAAATTTACCAAGCAGGACAGCCCGGCGTTTAATTTTTTTAAAAAACAGGCAATGAAATCCCAATCAAGAGAGTCCAAAACACGATGAAATTGAACCGCACCCTCTGGACCGCGGCCGTCGGGCTGGCGTTGTCGGCGTTGGGGCTGCCCGCGCAGCAAAGCCCCACGGCGGCGCAGGTGGAGTTTTTTGAGAAAAAAATCCGGCCGGTGCTGGTGAACGAGTGCTACCAATGCCACTCGGCGAAGTCCGATAAAATAAAGGGCGAGCTATTGCTGGACACGAAGGCCGGCACGCGCAAGGGAGGCGAGAGCGGGCCGGCGGTGGTGCCGCGCAACCTCAAGAAAAGTCTGCTCATCGAAGCGGTGCGCTGGGACAATGACGATTTGCAAATGCCGCCCAAGAAAAAATTGCCCGATTCGGTCATCGCCGACCTTGAGAAATGGGTGGCGATGGGCGCGCCCGATCCGCGCTCGGAACAGAGTGCCGTGGCCATCAAGCGCGATATCGACATTGAGGCGGGCAAAAAATATTGGGCGTTCCAGCCGGTTAAGCCAGTTGCACCGAAACTGAAAAACAAATCTTGGCCACGCACGGGCATTGATCGCCACGTGCTTGCGGGGCTGGAAGCGAAGGGCTTGAGACCCGTCGCCGACGCTGACCGGCGCACGCTCATTCGCCGCGTTTATTATGACCTCACCGGTTTGCCGCCTTCACCGAGTGAGGTGGCGGGTTTTCTCACGGACACATCACCCAAGGCGCTTGAAAAAGTTGTCGACCGGTTGCTGGCTAGTCCGCAGTTTGGCGAGCGATGGGGTCGCCATTGGCTGGACGTCGCGCGCTACGCCGAAAGCAATGGCATGGAGCGCAACGCCGCCTTCCCGCACGCGTGGCGCTATCGTGATTACGTCATCGATTCGTTTAACGCCGACAAGCCCTTCAACGAGTTTATCAAAGAACAAATCGCCGGCGACCTTTTGCCCGGCAAATCCACCGACGCACGCCGCATCGCCACGGGTTTTCTCGCGATGGGGCCGAAGTCGCTTAACAACCGTGACGCCCGCGAATTCAAAATGGATGTGGTCGACGAGCAACTCGACGTGACCACGCGCGCGTTCATGGCCGTCACCGTCGCCTGTGCGCGCTGCCACGACCACAAGTTTGATCCGATCCCCACCGAGGATTACTATTCGCTGGCCGGAGTGTTTGCGAGTACCCAAACACTTTTTGGCGGTGCCACCGGCGGCGGGATTCGGCACCAAACGAAACTCATTGAGCTGGCGGAAGGGCGCGCGAAGTCGGGTGTGAACCCCAAGCAAGCGGACAACACAACAAAGATTGCCGCGCTGCAAAAGCGCCAGCGCACGCTCGTGGTTGAGCAAAAAAAACTGCAGACGGAGTTGAAGGGTAAGGCGAAGATTGATCCGCGCTTCAAGAAAATCCAAAAGGAAACCCGCTCGATTGCTCTCGAACTGCGGAAATTGCGCGGTGGAAATACCGGCAAACCCAAGCAATCCGGACCGCTGGCGATGGGCGCAATCGAAGGCAAGCCCACGAATATCAAAGTGCACATTCGCGGCAACACCGGCACGCTGGGCGTAATGACCCAACGCGGCTTCCCGCGTGTCCTGGATTTTGGCGGGCCGACGGTTGATGCAACACAAAGCGGCCGCCTTCAACTCGCCGAGTGGATTGCTCATCGCGACAATCCGCTCACCGCGCGCGTGTTTGCCAATCGCGTGTGGCATCATCTGTTTGGGCGCGGCATCGTCCGCACGGTCGACAACTTTGGCGCCACCGGCGAACGCCCCACCAACCCGGCGTTGCTCGATCACCTTGCCGCGCGCTTCATCGCGCAGGATTGGTCGGTGAAAAAACTCGTGCGCGAAATCGTCCTGTCGCGCACCTATCAAATGTCCAGCGCGCACTCCGCCGCCAACGCCAAGGCGGATCCGGACAACTCGCTTTTCTGGAAAATGAACCAGCGCCGGCTTGACGCCGAGAGTATGCGCGACGGCATGCTCGCCACCGCCGGCCAGCTCAACCTCACGCCATACCAAGGCACGGAGCTCGCTAAAATCGCCGGCAATCTTGGTCGCAATGTTCAGCAACTCGACCGCTTGCGCAATGCCGAGCACAATCACCGCAGCATTTATTTGCCCGTTGCGCGCCAAGCCGTGCCGGATATATTGAAGGCTTTCGATTTTGCCGAGCCGAGCATCATTGTGGGTCGCCGCGAAATTACCATCGTACCCACGCAGGCGCTGTTTTTGTTGAACAGCAAATTTGTCACCGAGCAATCCAAGGCAATGGCCGCGCGCGTGTTGCGCGCCGGCGAGGATCGCGCGCGCATTAATCTCGCGTTTCAGCTCGCCTTCGCCCGCGCCGCCACGCCGGCCGAGCAGTCGCGCACCGCCGCCTTTCTCGCCGAGTGCAACACCGACGGCACGTCCGCTGAGTTGCAGGCGTGGACCACGTTGTGCCAAGCTCTGCTGGCCAGCGCGGAGTTTCGTTATTTAAATTAATTAAAACTATGGACACCACATCACTAAACTTTTCGCGCCGCGACGCGTTGCAAAGTATGAGCGCAGGCTTCGGCTTTATGGCGTTTGCGGGCCTCAGCACCATGGCCGCGCACGCCGCGCAACGATATCAAAACCCGCTCGCGCCCAAGCAGCCGCACTTCAAACCACGCGCCAAGCGCATCATTTTTTGTTGTATGCGCGGCGGGCCGTCGCACGTGGACACGTTTGATTACAAACCGGCGCTGGCCAAGAATGACGGCAAAACCGCCAGCGGGTTTGGCAATCGCAAGTTGATGGAATCGCCCTGGAAATTTCCCAAGCGCGGCAAAAGTGGCCTTGAGATTTCCGAGCTCTACCCGCATCTCGCTAAGCATGCGGATAAAATGTGCCTGCTCAACAGTATGTACGGCGATATCCCGAATCATCCGCAGTGCTTTGTGCAACTGCACACCGGCAGCTTTCAATTTGTGCGGCCCAGCCTCGGCTCGTGGCTGCTGTACGGCCTCGGCACGGAGAACCAAAACCTGCCGGGCTTCGTCACGCTAAACCCGCCCTCGCGGGTGGGTGGCGCGCAGAATTATGGCAGCGCGTTTTTGCCGGCCATTTATCAGGGCACGCGCATTGGCAATCTCGGCCAACCGCTCAAGGATGTGAAGCTTCCAAACCTCGGCAATGCCCGCCTCGATGCAGCAGCGCAACGACGCCAGCTTGATTACATCCAGTCGCTCAATCGCGACCTCAAAGACCGCAATGAAGCCAGTGCGCAAATTGATGGCGTCATCGAAAGCTATGAACTTGCCTTCCGCATGCAAAGCGCACTGCCCAAGGTGATGAGCCTCAAAGGCGAAAAGCAATCCACGCTTGAGGCGTACGGTATCGGCGGCGGCGACACAGATAATTTTGGCCGTCAATGTTTGCTTGCGCGGCGAATGGTCGAGAGCGGCGTGCGGTTCGTGGAAATTTCTCATTCCAACTGGGATCAACACAAAGCCCTGCGCGCGCGCCTCGGCGCCAACTGCAAAGCCACCGACCAGCCGATGGCCGCGCTGCTCGCTGACCTCGAAGAGCGCGGTTTGCTTGAAGACACTCTCGTGATGTGGGGCGGCGAATTCGGCCGCACCCCGCACGCCAAGCAACAAGACGGCCGCGACCATAACGCCAGCGGCTTCAGCTACTGGCTCGCCGGCGGTGGCGTAAAAGGAGGAATGCGCTACGGCGCCACCGACGAGCACGGCATTAAAGCCGTCGAAAATCGGATGCACTTCCACGACCTGCATGCCACGCTCCTGCACCTCATGGGCCTCGACCACGAAAAGCTAACTTACCGCTACGCGGGTCGCGATTTTCGCCTGACCGACGTCCACGGCAACGTGGCTAAAGAGATTTTGGGGTAGCGGAAGATTGTTCCATTTCCCGCTTGGTGCTAATCTGTGCACCGAGCGGAAATATGTTTAAAAAAATCGCAAAGTATATTTGGAGTCTCCGCAAGGCGTATCTCACAAATTTTCGCCAAACTCATTATGCGCAGTTTGGCGAAGACATTGTTCTCGATGAATTGCTGAAGCCCGAACTTTGCGATGGATTTTACGTGGACGTGGGTTGCTACCATCCCAAAAAACATTCCAATACCTATCGCCTTCACCAACGAGGTTGGAACGGCATCAATATTGATTTGGAAGAAGACAAGATTCGCCTCTTCAATCTGTGCCGCCCCAATGACCATAACGTGGTGTGTCCCGTTTCTGATTTGGAAGAGACCGTGACCATCCGCCGATTCAGCTCCTTTGGTTTGGGCACCACAATCAATTCCCAACAAGCGGCGGGTACAAATGAAGCCGTGTTTGATGAACGCCAAGCCAAGACAAAAACCCTCGCGCAAATCATCGAAGAAAGCCCGTTTGCCGGTCGGAAAATTGACTTGCTTTCAATCGAAGCCGAGGGGATGGACGAGAGAATTTTGAAATCAGTCGACTTCGATCGGCATTTCCCTAAGATCATTCTCATCGAAGATTATCATCGGAACATCGGCGAAATCATCGGAACTGATTCGTACAAATTGTTGACCAGTAAAGGCTACGCCTTGCGCAGTTGGACGTTTTACACACTCATCTTTGTCCAGCCCGAGACGGACATATTGATGCCAAGGGAGAACAAATAACACGAATTCGGTGTGCCGCTCCAACCATATTCAGACCCTGTCGGCTAGGTGCCGATAGCACGGGGTGCTTGCCAATCTGTTTCGACAACGGCATCCTTTTCGCATGCGTTTTTCTCTTCGAATATTGTTGTTAGTATTCTTGTCGTTAGCACTTCACGCGGCGGATAAAAAGCCCAACATTCTGTTCATCGCCATCGACGATCAGAACGATTGGATCGGCTACCTTGGCGGGCATCCGATGGTGAAGACGCCCCACATCGATCGCCTCGCCAAGCGCGGCACGGCCTTCACCAACGCCCATTGCCAGTCGCCCCTGTGCAATCCTTCGCGCACCAGCCTGATGATTGGCCGGCGCCCCGGGAGCACGGGGATTTATGGACTGTCGCCTTGGTTCCGGAATGTGCCGGAGTTTAAAGACGTAGTTTCCCTGCCGCAGTATTTGAAGAAGCATGGCGGTTACAAAACCTATACCACCGGCAAGATTTATCACGGCCGTTATGGCCGGCAAAAAACAGACAACGAATTTGATTTCATTGGCCCAGGCGCAAGCGGCGCTCCCTTTCCTGAGGGTAAGAAAAAATTGGTCACCACACCATTTGGAAACCATAAACTGGTCGACTGGGGCACCTTCCCGCATAAGGACGAGGACAAGGGCGATTGGAAGGTCGCCGATTGGGCCGTCGATCAACTGAACCAAAAACCGCAGGAACCCTTCTTCATGTCCGTCGGTTTTTTCCTGCCGCACGTGCCCCTCTTTGCCACGCAGAAATGGTTCGACCTATACCCGAACGACGACACAGTCCTGCCGAAGATTAAACGAAACGATCGCGAGGATACCCCGCGCTTTAGCTGGTACATGCACTGGTATTTGCCAGAAGTCCGCCAAAAATGGTTGGAGGACAATAACGAGTGGCGAAACATCACCCGCAGTTATCTAGCCTGCACCTCCTTCATGGACTCACAGGTGGGCCGAGTGCTTGCCGCGCTGAAGAAAAATGGTCTGGAAGAAAACACGATCATTGTCCTCTGGAGCGATCACGGCTGGCACGTAGGCGAGAAAGGAATCTCAGGCAAAAACTCTTTGTGGGATGATGGAACGCGCGTGCCCTTAATCTTTGCCGGCCCAGGTGTGAAACCCGGTCAAATCTGCGCCAAACCCGCTGAGCTATTGGATATCTATCCAACCTTGGCTGATATGCTGAAATTACCCAAAAACAAAACGCTCGAAGGCCACAGCCTTATCCCTCAGTTGAAGAACGCGCAGGCCGAACGCGAATGGCCCGCCATCACCACCCACAACCACGACAACCACGGCGTGCGCAGCGAACACTGGCGCTTTATCCAATACGCCGATGGCAGCCAGGAACTGTATGACATGAGGAAAGATCCCAACGAATGGAACAACCTCGCGCATGACTCGAAATACGCTGAAGTGATTGCGCAGCACAAAAAATATTTACCCAAGGCAAACCGCATGCCCGCCCCAGGCAGCCGCTCCCGCATTCTGACCTACAAAGACGGAAAAGTCATTTGGCAGGGTGAAGAAGTTAAACCCAATGATCCGATTCCGGGGTTGGACTAGGGGAATAAAGAGTGTTACAGACCTGTTTTACTAGGTGCCCCAGCGATCAAAAACGGGGTTAAATGACAAAATTTGTTAATCTTCGAAAATATTTTCTCGATGAGTCGCAAGAAACGCAGGTTCAGGCAAAGCCGCATCTTGCGGAATGTTCAGTGCTTTTCCTTCATATTTTCCAAAGTTTGCATCTATTGCTTTCTGGTTTAGCTCGGCAGTCAGTCTGCTGGACAGCATTAATTGAAAATTGTCATCGAATGCAATAAGTCCTCTGTCAAATGCTGCGTCATGGAGGCGTGAAAGGCACAAGCCGTTTCGCACATTAAGCCTTTCATCAGGGTTTGAGCTCCAAGGTAATATGTGCGACGCGATGAGCAAATCTCGTAAGGCTATTTGGCTAACACCACATCGTCCTCCAAAGTTGTTTAAGACTGATTCTCTAAAGTAATCCTGCCCACGCCGTTGCTTAACATTTGCTTCAATCTCAGTTTCCCCATCAAGTCGTCTCGGTTCTTTCTGAAATCCCAGCTTAGGCAAAATTATTATGTTGGTATCTTCATCAACCTCAAATAATTCACGCAACGCATTTTCACTATCCGGCACCGTTTCATTCAGCTCAGCATGAAACTCATCCCATACAACACGGTCCAAATTGCTTGCTCCCGCAAGCCCTTGGATTCCTCTTAATTTCAAGTGAGGATCGAACGAGGCAAAATTGCTGAGTTTCATGGCAATACTGCCGGGCGTCCTTTTTAGTTTTTCAGCTAGTTTAACAATGACTGGGTTTCTGGAATGAAACGCTCCGAATGTAAGTTTATGATATATGTTCAATGTTACGAATAATTCGTCACGCGCCCATCGTTTGCCAGCTGCCATGTTTTGATTTTGGCAGAATAAGTAAATCTAAAAAAGCCTGATCCAGTCATTCGCCGGATCCGGCGGATGCTTGGCTGAGGGGGGCGCAGACCATTCTTCCCTCGGCGATGCCGTTTCCCCAGACCACAAGGGCTTCGCCAAGATCGGCGAAGGCGTTTGGGTGTGCGGCGGAGAGATTGCCGCGGGTGGCGGGAGTGTTTCACTTGGCAGCGAATGGTTTGCTGAGCTTGGCGATCACAGCGCCACAAAAGGGTCCGTTGACGCAACTTGTGGGCGTCGTTAGGATTTTCGGCATGAGGTTCCGTATTTCGATTCTGCTGGCGGTGATGATGGGGGGGGCGGCTTTGTCGGCGGCGGAACCGCCTTTGGAGCCGCCGGTTTATCGGACGGAGAAGAATATTCTCTATCGCTCCGGCAAGCTCACCGATTACATGCGCGAGCGGTGCCGGTTGGATGTGTATTTTCCGGTGCACAAAAAGGAGTTCCCCACGGTGGTGTGGTTTCATGGCGGCGGCTTGAAGGCCGGCCATCGGTCGGTGCCCGAGGCGCTGCTGAATCAAGGGATCGCGGTGGTGGCGGTGAATTACCGGCTCCATCCGAAGGTGAAGGCGCCCGCGTATATCGAGGACGCAGCGGCGGCTGTGGCGTGGACGTTTAAACACATCAAAGATTTCGGCGGCTCGCCAAAGCGGATTTATGTGAGCGGCCATTCGGCGGGCGGTTATCTCACGAGCATGGTGGGGCTGGATAAACGCTGGCTGGCGGCGCACAAGGTGGATGCCGATGCTCTAGCCGGGCTCATTCCTTATAGCGGCCACACGATCACGCATTTCACGGTGCGGGCCGAGCGCGGGATCGACGGCAAGCAACCGATTGTTGACGCGTTGGCGCCGTTGTTTCATGTGCGCAAGGAAGCGCCGCCGTTGCTGTTGATCACCGGCGATCGCAAGCTGGAGATGCTCGGGCGTTATGAGGAAAACGCCTATCTCTGGCGTATGATGAAGGTGGTCGGTCATGCTGACACGCAGCTCATGGAGCTGGACGGTTATAACCACGGCCAAATGGCCGCGCCAGCGCATCCATTGCTGCTACGGTTTATTCAGCGGATCGAGAAAACCATCGAATAACCGGCTCCGTTTCCGGCTGGTAAAAGTCTGAATTTCCGGTACCCTTTGAGCTTCGAAGGATTGAGATGCTGACTGTCTATGATGGAATCGGATCGGCGGGCTCAATGAGCCGGCGGCGATTGCTGGAGATCGGGGGCTTGAGCCTCGGCGGTCTGTCGCTTTCGTCCCTGCTCGGCACTCGGGCGTTGGCTAGCGGGCAGCCCAATCCGCTGACGGGTAAGTCGGTAATTTTTCTCTTTCAACAAGGGGGGCCGAGCCAGCTCGAAACGTTTGATCCCAAACCGGATGCGCCCTCGGGCATTCGTACGGTGGGCGACGTGGTCTCCACCTCCGTGCCCGGCGTGCAGTTCGGCGGCACGATGAGTCAGCTGGCGAAGCTGGCGCATAAATTCAACGTGGTGCGCTCATTCGCCACTCAAAACGGCGGCCACAATATCCAACCGATTGTCAGTTCCTTTTCCAAGAACGCCGCCATCAGCACGCACTTTGCGCGTGTGGCCGGTGCTACCCGGGCAGAGAGCTGCGTGCGGTTCTGATCGCGGGTGGCGCGCTCACCGTCGAGTCGACTTTCCAACTCTTCAATGCGCGCATCCGACTCGCGACAAGCCGACACATCGGCAAAATGACCTGACCAAGAGACGCCACCAAAGACTGTGTCTTTCGTTTCATCCTCCCAGCCGATACTGATCTGATTCCCCTTTGGAACTGAGTAATAATAACTCATCGTTTTTCCTTGGGTTGAGAATTTATCCCCGCCGACAGATTCGGGGGCTCTTCACAGCAATCCAATCCCTGCACTCGCATGGTCGATTGCTCCTGTATATGTAATTTCACGGGGTTTACAGGATGGGAACTTTTAATTTGAGAAATTCAGGCCGGTTTTAGGCAGCCTGAAAGAGGTGCTTTTGAAATCCTATAAACAGCTCCCTGATTGAAGCGGCTTCCCCCAGTTCATCCACTGCGTCGTGGATGCCGCCGTATTTTAGCTGGAGAAAACTGCTGATTTTTTCGGGCTGCAATTCGCTCACGCCTTCCTTGACGTACTGGTCTAGCACGAAATCGAGGAAGACCTTTTGTTTGTCGGTGTAGCTCGAATGAATGATGTCGCGGTGCAACGCCACCCGGTCTTCACGGGTCACCGGGGCCAAGGCGTAGGCGATGTAAGCCAGCACGTCGAAAATATCGCTCTGAACGGCGTTGATGAGTTTCTTGATCTCGGACAGTTGCGCGAGCGTGTAGCCTTTTTCCGCGAGGCCATCGAGTAGTTTTTGGCGCGTGTCCGGGTGGCTCCAAATTTTCCGCAGTTGCGCTTCGTCGCGAAAGAAGTCGGGCAGGTCGCCAAAGAGTTGCCCGACAAATTCCGCCGCCGAGATCGGCGTGCCGTCCGCGTGCCAAAAAGTCGTTTGCACCATGTGCTGGATTTGCCGTTCCTTGCCGTCGGCCAAGGTGATCTTCACCATCCGGCTTGGGGGGCCGGGCGGGGGCTCTGGCCCCGGCCCAGTTGGTGGCTCTGGCCCCGGCGGGCTCGGCTTGGGCTCTTCAGGCTCCAGCGGTTCGCCGTCCCACTCGTCATCATTAAAATGCAAATACGCCTTCACGAAATCGTGGACTGTGAAGTAATCCTTCCCCTCGAAAATACGCGTGCCGCGCCCGATGATTTGTTTGAACTCGATCATGGACTTGATCGTCCGCATCAGCACGATGTGCCGCACGTTGCGGGCGTCCACGCCAGTGGAAAGCTTGCGCGAGGTGGTCAATATAGTCGGGATCGTTTTCTCGTTGTCCTGAAACAGCCGAAGCTTTTGCTCGCCCAGTTTTCCGTCATTCGCCGTCACGCGCACGCAGTAATCGGGATCGGAACTGGTCTTGCATTGGTTGATCAAGTTGCGCACCGCCAACGCGTGCAACTGCGTGGCGCAAAAGACCAGCGCCTTCTCACTCTGGTCGATGCTGTCCATAAAAATTTGCACCCGCTTCCGTTCACGTTCCTCGATCTCGATGCGCTTATTAAAATCATCCTCCACGTAGCGTTTGCCATCCTCTACTTCTCCTTCTTCGATTTCATCGTCATCGGTATAAACGTAATCATCAAGCGTGGTGGAAATCTGGTTTACGCGGAAAGGCGTAAGGTAGCCGTCGTTGATCCCCTCCTTGAGCGAGTAGACATAAACCGGTTCGCCGAAGTAGCTGTAAGTGTCCGCGTTGTTTTCGCGCTTAGGCGTGGCCGTCAGGCCCAACTGCACGGCGGGCGAGAAATATTCCATGATGCCTCGCCACGAACTTTCGTCCTTGGCCCCGCCG